>NZ_PSWH01000015.1:0-80192 GCF_002932105.1 Rathayibacter sp. AY1C1
GGCTTCGTCCTTCGTTCGTGGGTCGGTGCGCCGTGCCCGGCCCACCGACCCACGAACGAAGGACGAAGCCACCTGTGGCCGATCACTACGAAGTGCTGGGCGTCGACCGTGACGCCTCCGCCGACGAGATCAAGAAGGCGTACCGCCGACTCGCCCGCGAGCTGCACCCCGACGTTAACCCGAGCGCGGACGCCTCCGAGCGCTTCAAGCTCGTCACGCACGCCTACGACGTCCTGAGCGACGCCCAGCAGCGGGCGCAGTACGACCGCGGGCCCCAGGAGGGCTTCGGCGGCGGCGCCCAGGGCTTCGGCGGGTTCGGCGACATCTTCGAGACCTTCTTCGGGCAGGGCGCGCAGGGCTCGTCCCGCGGGCCGCGCTCCCGCCGCGAGCGCGGCCAGGACGCCCTGCTGCGCGTGGAGGTCTCGCTCGACGAGGTCATCTTCGGCACCCACCGCGACCTCGAGGTCGACACGGCGGTGCTCTGCGAGACGTGCCAGGGCTCGTGCTGCCAGCCCGGCACCTCGCCGGTGACCTGCGACATCTGCCACGGCTCCGGCCAGATCCAGCGCACGGTCCGCTCGCTCCTGGGCAACGTGATGACGGCGAGCCCCTGCGGCACCTGCCGCGGCTACGGCACCGTCATCGCGACCCCCTGCTCCACCTGCCAGGGCCAGGGACGCGTCCGCGCCCGCCGCACCATCCCCGTCGACGTCCCCGCGGGAGTCGACACGGGCCTGCGCCTGCAGATGCCCGGCAGCGGCGAGGTCGGCCCGGCCGGCGGCCCCAACGGCGACCTGTACCTCGAGATCAAGGTCAAGCACCACGACGTCTTCAGCCGCAACGGCGACGACCTGCTCTGCACCCTCGAGGTGCAGATGACGGACGCGATCCTCGGCTCCACGGCGTCGCTCAAGGCGCTCGACGGCGACATCGAGATCGAGATCAAGCCGGGCACGCAGAGCACCGAGATCGTCACGATCAAGGGACGCGGAGTCACGCGCCTGCGGGGCAGCGGACGCGGCGACCTCCGCATCGGCATCCAGGTCGTCACCCCGACGAAGCTGGGCCACCGCGAGCGGGAGCTGGTCCAGGAGCTCGCGAAGCACTACAAGCCGCAGAAGCCCGCGCTGACCCACTTCCAGCAGGGCCTCTTCTCGAAGCTCCGCGACCGCTTCCTGGGCTGAGCCCGTGGCGCACCACTACATCGACGAGTCGCTGAACTCTGAGGGCTTCGTCGTCGGGGGCCGGCTCGCGCTCACCGGCGCGGAGGCACGGCACGCCTCGACCGTCAGCCGGATCCGCGCGGGCGAGAGCGTCCGGGTCGGCGACGGGCGCGGACTCGTCGCGACCGCGGTCGTCGAGAGCGCGGAGCCGGCGCGAGTGGTGCTCGTCGTGGAGTCGGTGCAGGAGTCCCCGGTTCCGTCCCCGCGCCTTGTCCTCGTCCAGGCCCTCGCGAAGGGCGACCGCGACGAGCTCGCCGTGCAGGCGGCGACCGAGCTCGGGGTGGACGAGGTCGTCCCGTGGCAGGCCGTGCGGTCGATCTCGCGGTGGTCCGGCCCGAAGGAGGAGAAGGGGCGCGAGCGCTGGCGCGCCATCGTGCGCGAGGCGAGCAAGCAGTCGCTGCGCCCCCGGGTGCCCGAGGTCGCGCCGCTCGAGCAGGTGCGCGGTCTCGTCGCGCGCGCCGCGACGTCCCGGGTGCTGGTCCTCGAGCCCTCGGCGCAGGCGCGGCTCTCCCAGGTGGTCCCGGACGGACGCGACCTGGTGCTCGTCGTCGGGCCCGAGGGCGGCATCGCTCCGGAGGAGCTGCGGCTGCTCGCGGAGGCGGGCGCCGAGGCCGTCGCGCTCGGCGACTCCGTCCTGCGCACCTCGACCGCAGGTCCCGCTGCCATCGCCGTCCTTTCGGCCCGCCTGGGCCGCTGGTGACGCTCCTCCACAGCCGACTCGGGGCTCCGGAGCAGGGTGCCGTGGGCGAACGCGCCGCCCGTCGCGCACGGGCCCCGTTTAAGATGGGTGCATGAGCGAACCCACCGTCTTCACGCGCATCGTCCAGGGCGAGATCCCGGCCGATGTGGTGTTCGAGAACGAGCGCATCCTCGCGATCACCGACATCGAGCCGAAGGCGCCCGTCCACCTCCTCGTCTTCCCGAAGACCCAGGAGCACGCCACGGTCGCCGCCCTCGCCGCCGCCGATCCCGCCCTGCTCGCCGAGATGGTGCAGGTCGCCCAGTCGCTCGCCGACGCCCACAGCAACGGTCAGTTCCGCCTCGTCTTCAACTCCGGCGAAGAGGCGGGCCAGACCGTGTTCCACGTCCACGCCCACGTCCTGGGCGGCCACCAGACGGAAGGCTCCCTTGCCACCGGTTGAGAACACGGGCGCGAGCCCCGACGAGCGTCCCGCCCCCGGCGCGGACGCGTCCGAGACGACGCGGCGCGTCGTCGCCGTCGACGGAGTCGCGATGGTGCGCCTCCTCGGACCTCAGGACCGCCTCATCCGGGCGGTCGAAGGACGATTCCCCGACGTCCGGGTGCACGTGCGCGGCAACGAGGTGACGCTCGACGGCGAGCGCGAGCCCGTCGCCGCTGCGACGCGCCTGGTGGAAGAACTGGTGCGCATGACCGCGAGCGGGCACGATCTCGACCCGGAGGGCGTGCGCGAGTCCGCCCGCATCCTGCAGAACGGCGGGCCGGTGAGCCCGGCCGAGGCGTTCGGCCAGGCCATCCTCACGGCGCGGGGACGGAGCGTGAGGCCCAAGACGCTCGGGCAGCGCGAGTACGTCGACGCGGTCGATCAGAACACCATCGTCTTCGGCATCGGCCCGGCCGGAACCGGCAAGACCTACCTGGCGATGGCGAAGGCCGTGCAGTCGCTGCAGCGCAAGGAGGTCGAGCGGATCATCCTGACCCGCCCGGCGGTCGAGGCGGGGGAGCGGCTGGGCTACCTGCCCGGCTCGCTCACCGACAAGATCGACCCGTACCTGCGCCCGCTCTACGACGCGCTGAACGAGATGATGGACCCCGAGATCGTCCCGAAGCTGCTCGCGGCCGGCACGATCGAGGTCGCTCCGCTCGCCTACATGCGCGGGCGCACGCTCAACAACTCGTTCGTCGTGCTCGACGAGGCGCAGAACACGACGCCCGAGCAGATGAAGATGTTCCTCACCCGCCTCGGCTTCGGCTCCAAGATGGTCGTCACCGGCGACATCACCCAGGTCGACCTGCCGACCGGCGCGAGCGGACTCCGCCTCGTGACGCGCGTGCTCGACGGCATCGACGACATCCACTTCTCGCGCCTGACCAGCGAGGACGTGGTGCGCCACAGCCTGGTCGGCCGCATCGTGGACGCGTACACCGAGTACGACCAGCAGAAGCAGGCGCAGCACTTCGAGCGCGAGCAGGCCCGGGAGTTCGCGAACCGCGCCGAGCGCCGCGGCCAGGCCGCCCGCCCGCCCGGCGACCGCCAGCCTCCGCGCGGCTGAGCCCGCCCGCCCCTCCCGAACCGAAGGAAGACCCGCCCCCGTGAGCATCGAGATCAACAACGAGTCGAGCGTCCCCGTCGACGAGGCCGCCCTGCTGCGCCTCGCCGGCTACGCGCTCGACTCGCTCCACGTGCACCCCGACGCCGAGCTCGCGATCGTGCTGGTCGACGAGGGCGCGATGGAGCAGCTGCACGTGCAGTGGATGGACGAGCCGGGGCCGACCGACGTGCTCAGCTTCCCGATGGACGAGCTGCGTCCCGGGACCGAGGACGAGCAGACCCCCGCGGGGCTCCTCGGCGACATCGTGCTCTGCCCGCAGGTCGCGCAGTCCCAGGCCGAGTCGGCCGGCCACTCCGTGCTCGACGAGCTGCAGCTGCTGACCGCCCACGGGCTCCTGCACCTGCTCGGCTTCGATCACGCCGAGCCGGAGGAGGAGCGCGAGATGTTCGGCATCCAGCGCGACATCCTGGTCGGCTTCCACATCAGCGAGCGACGCCGCTAGAGCGCGCCGTGCCCACTCTCCAGCTCCTCATCGCCGCCCTCGCGCTCGTCGCCGTCGGCGGCTGGTTCGCCGCGACCGACGCCGCACTCGGCGTCCTCTCGCGCAGCGACCTGCTCGACATGGCCCAGCACTCCCGCAGCGCCCGCGCTCTCCGCGCGATCGCGGGCGACATGAGCGCCCACGTCAACGTCGTCAACTTCTCGCGGATCGCGGCCGAGACGACGGCCGCGGTGTTCGTCACCACGGTGCTGGTCGTCGAGGTCCCGCAGCTCTGGCTCGCGCTCCTGCTGGCGGTCCTGATCATGGCGGCGGTCTCGTTCGTCCTGGTCGGCTCCAGCCCCCGCAGCGTCGGGCGCGCCAACGCCCGCGCGGTCCTGTCCACCAGCGCCTCGCTCGTGCACGTGCTCCGGCTCGCGCTGGGTCCGGTCGCGCACGGGCTCGTGGCCCTCGGCAACCGGGTGACCCCGGGAACCGGGCGCTCGGCGGGGTTCTCCTCCGAGGAGCAGCTGCTCAGCATGGTCGACGAGGCGACCGAGCAGGACGTGCTCGAGCAGGACGACCGCGAGCTGATCCACTCGATCTTCGAGTTCAACGACACCTTCGTCCGCGAGGTGATGGTGCCCCGCACCGACATGGTGACGATCGAGGCGACCTCCTCCGTCGGCGCCGGCATGGGGCTCCTGCTGAGCCGCGGCATCTCCCGGCTCCCCGTCATCGGCGACGGCGTCGACGACGTCCTCGGCGTGCTCTACCTGCGCGACGTGGCCCGGCACACCTACGAGCGGCCGGACGACGACGACACGGTCGCCGATCTCGCGCGCCCGGCGCTGTTCGTGCCCGAGTCGAAGAAGGCCGACGAGCTGCTCCGCCAGATGCAGCTCGAGTCCAACCACCTCGCGATGGTGGTCGACGAGTACGGCGGCATCGCGGGCCTGGTGACGCTGGAGGACCTTATCGAGGAGCTCGTCGGCGACATCTCCGACGAGTACGACCGCGAGGTCGACCTCTTCGAGGAGACGGCGCCCGGGGTCTACCGCGTCTCGGCGCGCCTGCCGGTGGACGAGCTCGGCGAGCTGTTCGAGCTCGACCTCGAGGACGACGACGTCGACTCGGTCGGCGGACTGCTGACCAAGGCCTACGGGCGCCTCCCCGAGCGCGGCGCGACGGCGCGGATCGGCGGAGTGCTGCTCGAGGCCGAGCAGGCGGACCCGCGCCGTGGGACCATCTCCACGGTGATCGTCCGCCGCGATCCCGATCTGGACACCGCCGGCGAGCCCGGCACCGGCCCCGTCGCGATCATCGCGGACGGCGGCACCACCACCCCCAGCCCGAGCACGGCTCCCACCCGCGGAGCCACGGGCGATCAGCACGAGGACGCACGATGACCGACACCACTCCCGCCGCCGCTCCCTACCGGGCGGGCTTCGTGTCCTTCGTCGGCCGCCCGAACGTGGGCAAGTCGACGCTCACGAACGCCCTCGTCGGCGAGAAGATCGCCATCACGAGCTCGAAGCCCCAGACCACGCGGCGCGCGATCCGCGGCGTGGTGCACCGCACCGACGGCCAGCTGATCGTCGTCGACACCCCGGGCATCCACCGGCCGCGCACGCTTCTCGGCGAGCGGCTGAACTCGCTCGTCACCTCGACCCTCGGCGACGTCGACGTCATCGGGATGCTGTTCCCGGCGGACGAGCCGATCGGCCCCGGAGACCGCTTCATCAACGAGCAGCTCGACTCCTTCCCGCGCGCCCGGAAGGTCGCGATCGTCTCGAAGGTCGACCTCTCCTCGAAGAAGTCCGTGGCGAAGCAGCTGCTCGCCGTCTCGGAGCTGCGCGAGTGGGACACGATCGTGCCGATCTCGGCCGTGACCGAGGAGCAGCTGGACGTCCTGGCCGTCGAGCTCCTGCGCCTGATGCCCGTCTCGCCCGCCCTCTACCCGGAGGAGGCGGTGACCGACGAGGACCTGTCCTCGCGGATCGCCGAGTTCATCCGCGAGGCCGCCCTCGAGGGCGTCTCGGACGAGCTGCCGCACTCCCTCGCCGTGACGCTCGACGACATGGTCGAGCGCGAGGACGGCTCGCTGATCGACATCTACGCCAACGTCTTCGTGGAGCGCGACAGCCAGAAGGGCATCATCATCGGCAAGGGCGGCCAGCGCCTGCGCGAGGTGGGAGCCGTCTCCCGCGAGCAGATCGAGCGCCTGCTGGGCCGTCGCGTGTTCCTCTCCATCCGGGTGAAGGTCGCCAAGGAGTGGCAGCGCGACCCGAAGCTGCTCGGGCGCCTGGGCTTCTGACGCCGGAGGGACGACGGCGGTCACCCTCGCGGACGACGCCCCCGGGCGCGCGGACCCGTAGCGTGGTCCTCATGCGCGCCCTCCTCGACCGACCGGCGGCACTGCCGATCGCCGGGGCGCTGCTCGCCGCCCTCCATCTGCTGCTCGGGCTCACCGGGGTCACTCCGACCGAGCGGATCGCCGGCGGCCTCGTGCTCGCGCTGGCCCTCGCCGTCGCGGGATTCCTGCCCGCGCTCGCCCCCTCGCTCGTCGCGGTCGGCGCGCTCGCCGACGGAGGCGTCCTGCTCGGCGGCGTCCCCGTCGACGGGGTGCTCGTCGGCCTGGTCGTCCTCTGGCAGACGACCCGCCGGGTGGGCCCCTGGACCCGTGCCCTGGCGCTCGCGGGCGGCCTGATCCTCGCCGGGATCGGCGGCGTCACCGTCGCGCTCGGCCTCTCCGGCCCGCTCGATCCGTCCGGGCTCCCGGCGCGCGTGGAGTTCGTGGTCCTCGCCCTGGTCGCCCTCGCGGTCGCCTCCGTGCTCGGTGCGGCGAAGGTCCTCGTGTACCTCAACGCGCTGCGGGCGCCGGTCCTCGCGGGCGATCGGATCGACGCGCTGCTGACCCGGGTCGCCGGGCCGCAGGACCCCTTCGCGGTGGGGGTCGCCGGTGGTCAGGCGCTGGTGCTCCTCCTCGTCGCCGGCCTCCCGTTCGCCGGGGTGGAGGGCGCGATGCAGCTGCTGGTCGCGGGCGTGCTCGCGGTCGCGCTGGTGCTGCACCGGCGGTCCCCGGTCCTCGCCCTCTCGATCGCCTGGGCCGGTGCCGCCCTGCAGATGAGCGCGAGCCTCGCTCCCGGACCCGCGGATCTGGCCATCCTGGCCGTCCTCTTCGGCGCCGGCGCGTCGGAGTCGCGGCGGGTGCGTATCGCGGGCGCGGTGTCGGCCGTCCTCGGCGCCGTGATCGCCGTCGTCTACCTCGTCCTCGTCTTCGACCTCGTCGCGAGCGCCTACGACGGCCTCCTGTCGGCCGGAGCCACCTTCGGCGGGATCCTCGCGACGCTCGGCCTCTCCTGGACCATCGGACTGCTCTCCCGCTCGGTCCGCCGGGCGCGTGAGGGCCAGACCCTGCGCGCGCAGGCCGAGCAGGAGCGCGCCCGGGCGCAGCGCGAGCTCGACACCGTGGAGGAGCGCAACCGGATCGCCCGCGACATGCACGACGTCGTCGCCCACTCCCTCGCCGTCGTGATCGCGCAGGCGGACGGCGCGCGCTACCTCGGCGCCACCAGCCCCGAGCAGACCGACGCCGCGCTGCTGACCATCTCCTCCGTCGCCCGGGACGCCCTCGGCGACGTGCGCGTGCTCCTCGCCCAGCTGCGGCACTCGCAGAGCGACGGCCCGCAGCCCGGCGCGCGCGACCTGCCGGCCCTCCTCGACAGCGTGGGCGGAGCCGGAGCCCCCGTCCGCGCCGAGCTCGCCGTCGACCTGGAGGCGGTGCCGCGCGCCGTCGGTCTGGCCCTGTACCGCATCGCCCAGGAGGCGACCACGAACGCTCTCCGCCACGGCCGCCCGGGCTCGCCGCTCGACATCGCCCTGCGCCAGGACGGCGGCGAGCTCGCCCTGACCGTGCGCAACGCCCGGTGCGCCGACGTCGAGCGCGACTCCCTGCCGGGCGAGGGCCACGGCCTGGTCGGCATGCGCGAGCGCGCCGCGCTCGTCGGGGGAGTGCTCGCCGCCGGCCCGGTCGGGGACGACTTCGTCGTCGACGCGCGCCTGCCCTCCTCCCCGTCCCTCGCCCGCACCGCCCCACCCCTCGCCTCCGGAGGCAGCCCCACATGACCGACACCATCCGCCTCGTCCTCGTCGACGACCAGGCCCTCTTCCGCGCCGGCATCCGCATGCTGCTCGGCTCGCAGCCCGACCTCGAGGTGGTCGGGGAGGCCTCGGACGGGGCGGAGGGCGCGGAGCTGGTCGCGCGGCTGGCCCCCGACGTCGTGCTGATGGACATCCGGATGCCGGGCGTCGACGGGATCGAGTCGACCCGGCGGATCCTCGCGGACGCGCAGGAGCGGCGGGTCGAGCCTCCGCGCATCCTCGTGCTGACCACCTTCGACCTCGACGAGGCGGCCGCGCGCGCCATCCGGGCGGGCGCGAGCGGCTTCCTCCTGAAGGACACGGAGCCCGGCTTCCTCCTCGCCTCCGTCCGCACCGTGCACGCGGGGACCGCCGTGGTCGCCGCCTCCGCGACCCGCGAGCTCTTCGAGCACTTCGGAGCGGCGGGCAGCGGACGCGAGACCCCGCCCGCCTTCGCGACCCTCACCGACCGCGAGCGCGAGATCTTCCACCTGGCCGCGCGGGGGATGAGCAACACCGAGATCGCGCGCGCCGAGTTCCTGAGCGAGGCGACGGTGAAGACGCACATCAGCCGCACCCTCGGCAAGCTCGGCCTGCGCGACCGCGTGCAGCTGGTGGTCTACGCCTACGAGAACGGCCTGGTCTCCTAGAGCGGGGCGCCGGGGTGACGCGCCGCGGGGGCGGTGCTACCCTGACCGGGTGCGCTTCGGACAGCTCCTCCTTCTCCGCCGCGACGAGATCTGATCCTCAGGCCATCCTCGTCGCGGAGTCCGTCGTCGGCTGAACCATCCCTCGCCCGCGAGGTCGATCCGCATCCGGATCCCCGCGAGACCGCCCGACCGGCACCGCCCACCAGCGGAGCCGCACGCGAGCGGGATCGGTCACGAGCGAGAACAGACACGTGCGCACCACTGCGCCGGGAGAGCACCTCATGCTGAACAACCAGAAGCCGTCGCCCATGCCGATCGGCAAGTACCGTCCCTTCCACGAGCTGATCGCCGTGGACCTGCCCGACCGCACCTGGCCGTCGAAGCGCATCACCGCCGCGCCCCGCTGGTGCGCCGTGGACCTCCGCGACGGCAACCAGGCGCTCATCGACCCGATGAGCCCCGAGCGCAAGCGCATCATGTTCGATCTGCTGGTCCGGATGGGCTACAAGGAGATCGAGGTCGGGTTCCCGAGCGCGAGCCAGACCGACTTCGACTTCGTGCGCAGCCTCATCGAGGAGGGCGCGATCCCCGAGGACGTCACCATCCAGGTGCTGACCCAGGCCCGCGACCACCTGATCGAGCGCACCTACGAGTCGATCCGCGGCGCGCGCCAGGCGATCGTGCACCTCTACAACTCCACGAGCGTGCTGCAGCGCGAGGTCGTGTTCCGCAAGGACCGTCAGGGCATCATCGACATCGCGCTGGCCGGCGCCCGCAAGTGCCGCGAGATGGAGTCGACCGTCCCCGGCACGGCCGTCTACTACGAGTACTCGCCCGAGAGCTACACCGGCACCGAGCTCGATTTCGCCCGCGAGATCTGCGATCGCGTCGTCGAGGTCTTCGAGCCGACTCCCGAGCGCAAGGTCATCCTGAACCTGCCCGCCACCGTCGAGATGGCCACCCCGAACGTCTACGCCGACTCGATCGAGTGGATGAGCCGCAACCTCGCGCAGCGCGAGAACATCGTGCTGTCGCTGCACCCCCACAACGACCGCGGCACGGCCGTGGCGGCCGCCGAGCTGGGCTACCTGGCCGGCGCGGACCGGATCGAGGGCTGCCTCTTCGGCAACGGCGAGCGCACCGGCAACGTCGATCTGGTCGCGCTGGGCGTGAACCTGTTCACCCAGGGGATCGACCCGCAGATCGACTTCAGCGACATGGACGGCATCAAGCGCACCGCCGAGTACTGCAACCAGCTGCCCGTGCCCGAGCGCAGCCCCTGGGCGGGCGACCTGGTCTTCACCGCCTTCAGCGGCTCGCACCAGGACGCCATCAAGAAGGGCTTCGAGGCGATGCAGGCCGAGGCCGAGCGGACCGGCCGCAGCGTCGACGAGCTCACCTGGGCCGTGCCCTACCTGCCGGTGGACCCGAAGGACCTGGGCCGCTCCTACGAGGCGGTCATCCGCGTCAACTCGCAGTCCGGCAAGGGCGGAGTCGCGTACCTGCTGAAGACGGACCACGCGCTCGACCTGCCGCGCCGACTGCAGATCGAGTTCTCGGGCGTCGTGCAGGCCAAGACCGACGCCGAGGGCGGCGAGGTCACGAGCGAGCAGATCTGGACGGTGTTCCAGGACGAGTACCTGCCCGCGCCCGCCGAGCGCGCCGACGAGAAGTGGGGCCGCTTCGAGCTGCTGCGCACGAACACGTCGAGCGATCTGGGCGGCAGCATCGCGCTGGACGCGGTCCTCCGGGTGGGCGACGAGCGCGTCTCGGCCAGCTCGCGGGGCAACGGCCCGATCAACGCCTTCGAGGCCGTGCTGGAGCAGCAGGGCGTCGAGGTCCGGGTCCTCGACTACGTCGAGCACGCGCTCAGCGCCGGCGGCGACGCGCTGGCCGCCTCGTACGTCGAGTGCACGGTGAACGGCCGCACCCTGTGGGGCGTGGGCGTGGACGCCGACATCTCGACCGCCTCCCTCAAGGCCATCGTCTCGGCCGTCAACCGCGCCCTGCGCGAGGAGGTCCCGGTCCGCGAGCTGGCCGGCGCCTCCGCCTGATCGGGCCCGATCCCCGCCGGGGGAGCCGTGATGCGTCGCGGCTCCCCCGGCGTTCCCGTGCGCGGACCGCGCGGGACTCCGCTCCCTGCGTCCGGGTCGGCCGCCGCTAGGTCCGGCGGCGCCAGCGCAGGCGCGGCACCCCGCTGAGCGCGCGCTGCTCGGGCAGGCTCCAGCCGTAGCGGACCGCGAGCAGGCGGATGACCGTGGTCACGCCCACCGCGAGCGGCGCGGCGAAGTCGATCGTCACTCCGAAGCGCAGCGTGAGGACCAGGACGCCGGTGCCCACCGAGGCGGCGACCGCGTAGAGCGAGCCGACGTGCATCAGCGCGATCGGCCGGTTCAGCAGGATGTCGCGGACGACGGATCCGCCGACGGCCGAGACGGTGCCGACGAACACGGCCGGCACCTCCGGCACGCCGAGCGACAGGGCCTTCGTGGTGCCGATCGCGCCGAAGAGCCCGAGGGTCAGCGCGTCGAGGGCGGTGATCGTCCCGTCGACCCGGTTCAGCAGGTGCTGGAGCAGCATCCCGAGCAGGGAGGCGGTCACCGCGACGATCAGGTACGCGTCGGTGTGCAGGGCCACCAGGGGCGTCTGGAGCAGCAGATCGCGGAGCACGCCGCCGCCGAGGCCGGTGGCCGTGCCGATGATCGTGACGCCGAGCAGGTCGATCCGGCGGTCGCGGAACTCGCCCGCGAACATCGCGCCCTGGAGGCAGCCGATGGCGATCGCGAGCAGGTCGGCCCAGGCCGGGATCTCGAAGAGGGAGGCTGCCACCCGGACATCGTTCCACGGCGCGGGCCCTGCTCCGGCCGGGCTGCCAGCCGGGTGTCGGGGGTCGGGGGGATAATCGGAGGATGCCCACCTATCGCGACGAAGCCGTGGTGCTCCGCACGCACAAGCTGGGCGAGGCCGACCGCATCGTGACGCTGCTCTCGCGCAGCCACGGCAAGATCCGCGCGGTGGCGAAGGGCGTTCGCAAGACCGGCTCCAAGTTCGGCTCGCGGCTCGAGCCGTTCATGGTCGCCGACCTGCAGCTCTACGAGGGCCGGAGCCTCGACATCGTCACGCAGGCCGAGTCGCTCGGCGCCTACGGTGCGCTGATCGCCGCCGACTACGACAGCTACACGGCGGCGAGCGCGATGGTCGAGACGGCGGACCGCCTCACCGACGCGGACGCCTCCCTGCAGCAGTACCTGCTGCTCGTCGGGGCCCTGCGCTCGCTCTCGAAGCACGAGCACGAGCCGGTGCTGACGCTCGACTCCTACCTCCTGCGGGCGCTCTCGATCGCGGGCTGGGCGCCCAGCTTCGAGGACTGCGCGCGCTGCGGCGCTCCCGGGCCCCACGGCGCGGTCGTGGTGCAGCTCGGAGGCGTCGTCTGCGCCGACTGCACGCCGCCCGGCGCACCGCGGGTCGCTCCGGAGGTCGTGGTCCTGCTGGGCGCACTGCTCACGGGAGACTGGGCCCACGCCGAGACCACCGAGCCGACCACGCGGTCGCGGGCGAGCGGAGTGGTCGCCGCCTACACGCAGTTCCACCTCGAACGCGGTCTGAGATCCCTGGAGCACGTCACCCGATGAAGCCCTTCACTCACAAGGACGCCGAGCCGTACCGCCCCCTCGACTGGACCGGGATCCACCCGCCCGCGATCCCGCGGAAGGCCGTTCCAGGGCACGTCGCCATCGTGATGGACGGGAACGGCCGCTGGGCGAACTCCCGCGGCCTGACGAGGATCGAGGGGCACAAGCGCGGCGAGACGGCGCTGCTGGACGTCGTGGCCGGAGCGATCCAGATCGGCGTCAAGCACCTCAGCGTCTACGCGTTCTCGACCGAGAACTGGAAGCGCTCGCCCGAGGAGGTGCGCTTCCTGATGGGCTTCAACCGCGATGTGCTGCACCGCCGCCGCGATCAGCTCAACGAGTGGGGCGTGCGCATCCGCTGGGCCGGCCGGAAGCCGCGCCTGTGGGCGTCGGTGATCAACGAGCTGCAGTTCGCCGAGCGGATGACCGCGGACAACGACGTGCTGACGCTCACCATGTGCGTCAACTACGGCGGGCGCACCGAGATCGCCGACGCGGTGCAGCGGCTCGCCGCCGAGGTCCAGGCGGGGCGGCTCAAGCCCTCCGGCATCTCCGAGAAGACGATCGCCAAGGCGCTGTACGTGCCGGAGATGCCGGACGTCGACCTCTTCGTGCGCTCCTCCGGCGAGCAGCGCACCAGCAACTTCCTGCTCTGGCAGAGCGCCTACGCCGAGATGGTGTTCCTCGACCGGCTCTGGCCGGACTTCACGCGGACCGACCTCTGGGACGCGATCGAGCACTACTCCGGCCGCTCCCGCCGCTTCGGCGGCGCGGTCGACGTCCCGGGGGCCTCCTCGTGATCCGGGCCGGAATCGTCGGCTTCGGGCTCGCGGGCAGCGTCTTCCACGGTCCGTTCCTCGCGGCGGATCCCGCTTTCGAGGTCGTCGCCGTCTCCACCCGCGACGCCGGTCGGAGGGCCGCGGCCTCCGCCGCGCATCCCGAGGCCCGGATCGTGCCCGACCTCGACGCGGTGCTCGCCGAGCGGCCGGAGCTGGTCGTGCTCGCCTCGCCGCCGTCAGTGCACCGGGAGCAGGCCGTCCGAGTGCTCGAGGCCGGAGTCGCCGTCGTGATCGACAAGCCCTTCGCACCGAGCACGGCCGACGCGGACGCGATCATCGCCGCTTCCGAGCGGAGCGGTGCGCCCGTCTTCGTCTTCCAGAACCGGCGCTGGGACGCCGATCTGCTCACCCTCCGCCGCCTCCTGGGCGAAGGGGTCCTCGGCGAGGTCCTCCGCTTCGAGTCGACCTTCGAGCGCTGGAGCGCGCCGAAGACGGGCCGGTGGCAGAGCGAGACGGGTCCGGCCGAGGGTGGCGGGATCCTCTTCGATCTCGGCAGCCACCTGGTCGACCAGGCGCTGCTGCTGTTCGGCCCGGCGGTCGTCACGGCGGCCGAGACCCGGACCGTCCACGAGGGCTCCGCGAGCGAGGACGACGCGTTCGTCTCGCTCCTGCATCACAGCGGCGTCCGCTCCCACCTCACCATGAGCCGCGTCGCCCGGGCGACCGGCCCCCGCTTCCGCGTGCTCGGCACCCGCGCCGCCTTCAGCGTCGACGGTCTCGATCCGCAGGAGACCGCGCTCCGCACCGGCGGCGCCCGACCGGACGACGACGGCTTCGGCGAGGTCGCGCCGGAGGGATGGGGCGTCCTCGTCGACGACTCCGGCGCACACCCCGTGCCGAGTGAGCGGGGACGATACGCCGCGTTCCTCGAGCAGGTCGCGCGGTCCCTCCAGGACGGCGCTCCCTCGCCGGTCGACGTCCGCGAGGCCCGCGAGGTCGTCGCCGTGCTCGAGCAGGCGCACGCCCTCGCCGCCCGCTGACCGGGCCCGCCGCCGGCGCGCCCGGTCGCTCCCCGGTCTTGGCGATCCGGCTCCGGAGCGTCATCCTCGAGAGGTGAGCACCGCACTGCCGAACTCCGCCGACCTGCGCGCGCGCTTCGCCGGTGCCCGCGGCTACCACAACGCCTGCACCCTCGGCCTGCCGCCGCGGCAGACCGTCGAGGCGCTGCGGGCGGACCTCGACGGCTGGTCGTCCGGGGAGAGCACGGCCGCCGCCTACGGCGCTGTCGCCGAGCGCGCGCGTGCCTCGTTCGCCGCGATCGCCGGCGTCCCGGTCGACCGTGTCGCGATCGGCTCGCAGACCTCCGCCATGGCCGCCGTGCTCGCCGCCTCGCTGCCCGACGGGGCCCGCGTGCTCTGCGTGGACGGCGACTTCTCCTCCATCGTGTTCCCCTTCCTCGCCCAGGCGCACCGCGGAGTGACCGTGCGCTCCGTCGCGCTCGAGGCGCTGTCCGACTCCGTCGAGGACGGGGACGACCTCGTCGTCTTCTCCGCCGTGCAGTCCAGCAGCGGAGCGCTCGCCGATCTCGACGCCGTCCTCGAGGCGGCCGCGCGCCACCGAGTGCGGACCGCGTGCGACCTGACGCAGGCGGCCGGCGTCCTGCCGGTCGACGCCTCCCGCTTCGACGCGACCCTCACCCACGCCTACAAATGGCTGTGCTCGCCGCGCGGAGTGGCGTTCCTCACCGTCTCGCCCGCCTACGCGGCCGAGCTCGTCCCCGTGCAGGCGGGCTGGTACTCGGGGGAGGACGTGTGGTCGTCCTGCTACGGACCGGCCATGCACCTGGCCGAGAACGCCCGCCGCTTCGACGTCTCGCCGGCCTGGCAGGCGTTCGCCGGCGCCGAGGCGTCGCTCGCTCTGTTCCGCTCGCTCGACCTCGACGCGGTCTGGGCGCACGCCTCCGGCCTCGGCGACCTGCTGTGCGAGCGGCTTGACCGGGAGCCTCAGCACCGGGCGCTCGTGTCCTGGCCGGACGAGGGGGGAGCGGACCTGGAGCTGCTGCAGGCCGCGGGTCTGCGCGTCTCGGGCCGCGGCGGCCGGCTCCGCATCGCCTTCCACCTCTGGAACGACGAGTCCGACGTGGACGAGCTCGTCCGCGTGCTGCGGGAATAGCGGGGCGCCCCCTCCGTTGTCCTGGGGGTGAGTGCTGAGCCGAGCCCCCTGTCCGTCGACGTCTGGTCCGACATCGCCTGCCCCTGGTGCTACATCGGGAAGCGCCGGTTCGAGCGCGGGCTCGAGGCCTTCCGCGCCGCGCACCCCGAGGCTCCGGAGGTCGTCGTGGAGTACCGCAGCTTCGAGCTCTCGCCGGACACGCCGGAGGACTACCGCGGGGGAGAGGCGGCGTTCCTCGCCGAGCACAAGGGCATCCCGGAGGCGCAGGCGCAGCAGATGCTCGACTCCGTCACGGCGGTCGCGGCGGGCGTCGGCCTCGACTACCACTTCGAGTCGGTGCGCCACGTCAAGACGGTCACCGCCCACCAGGCGCTCCACCACGCCAAGGAGAACGGACTGCAGCTCGAGCTCGTCGAGCGTCTCCTGAGCGCGTACTTCGTCGAGGGCCGCGACCTGGCCGATCCGGAGGTGCTCGCCTCGCTCGCCGGCGAGGTCGGGCTCGACCCGGCGGAGACGCGCCGCGCTCTCGAGGACCGGCGCTACCTCGGGCGGGTGCAGTCCGACATCGCCCAGGCCCGCGAGTACGGGATCTCGGGGGTGCCGTTCTTCGTCCTCGACGGGCGCTTCGGCGTCTCCGGCGCCCAGGAGCCGGCGGCGTTCACCGAGGTCCTCGAGCACGTGCTGAAGCAGCGGGCGGCCGTCGCGTGAGCGGGCCGTTCGAGATGCTCGGCGACTCCGGCGGGCCGCTGTGCGAGGACGGCGTCTGCGCCGTGCCGCAGGCCGCGGAAGCGCAGGCCGAGGTGCCGCCGATCACCGCGGAGGCTCCTCCACGGTGATGTCGGCGACGGTCGCGCCGTAGGCGGCCACGAGGGCGTCCGCGTCGACGAAGGCGCTGCGCCCGTCGGCGCCGGCTCCCATCGCGACGCGGCGGCCGAGGATCCGCTCGTCGGCGTAGACCGGCCAGGCCGTCGTGGACCCGATCGGGGTGATGGTGCCGCGCCGGTAGCCGGTCGCCTCGAGGGCGGCCGTCTCGTCCGGGAGGCGGAGCTTGTTCACTCCGACCACCGCGCGCAGCTTCGGCCACGCGATCTGCCGCCCGCCGGGGACCAGGGCGAACAGGTAGCCGCCGTCGTGGCGCTTCACCACGAGCGACTTCACGATGTCGCCGGGCTCGATGCCGAGCAGCGCGGCCGCCTCGTGCAGGCTGCCGGCAGCGGGCCTCTCCACGATCTCGACCGCAAGGCCGCGGGCGGACGCGTCCGCCTCCAGCCGCTGCGAACCGTCCTCCACAGGTGTGCTCCCGTTCATCTCTCCACCTCTCCGCTCGTCACTCCGCCTTCCCCAACACAGGATCTGGGAGAATCGATACCGATGTCCTCCACTCTCACGGCCGCCCCGCCCGCGCGCACCGCGCCGGCGCTCCGGATCGGCCCCCTCGAACTCGACGCGCCGGTGGTGCTCGCCCCCATGGCGGGCATCACCAACACGGCGTTCCGCCGCCTCTGCCGCGAGTTCGGCAACGGCCTCTACGTGAGCGAGATGATCACCTCCCGCGCGCTCGTCGAGCGCACGCCGGAATCGATGCGCCTCATCCGCCACCACCCCAGCGAGTCGGTGCGCTCGATCCAGCTCTACGGAGTGGACCCGGTCACCGTCGCCGAGGCGGTCACCATGCTCGTCGCCGAGGACCGGGCCGACCACATCGACCTCAACTTCGGCTGCCCCGTGCCCAAGGTCACCCGGAAGGGCGGGGGAGCGGCCCTGCCGTGGAAGCTCCCGCTGTTCCGGCAGATCGTCGAGGGCGCCGTGAAGGCCGCCGGCGACGTCCCGCTCACCGTCAAGATGCGCAAGGGCATCGACCCGGACCACCTCACCTACCTCGAGGCCGCCCGTGCCGCCGAGGGCGCCGGGGTCGCGTCGATCGCGCTGCACGCGCGCACCGCCTCCGAGTTCTACAGCGGGCACGCCGACTGGTCGGCGATCGCCACGCTCAAGGAGACGGTCATGAGCGTGCCCGTGCTGGGCAACGGCGACATCTGGTCGGCCGAGGACGCGCTGCGGATGATGGCCGAGACGGGCTGCGACGGAGTCGTCGTCGGTCGCGGCTGCCTCGGGCGCCCCTGGCTCTTCGGCGACCTCGCCGCCGCGTTCGCCGGCTCCGACGAGCGGTTCCGCCCTTCGCTCGGACAGGTCGCCGAGGCGTTCCGCCGCCACGCGGAGCTGCTCGTCGACTTCTTCGAGAGCGAGGAGCGCGGCTGCCGCGACATCCGCAAGCACGTCGCCTGGTACTTCAAGGGCTACGCCGTCGGCGGCGACCTCCGCGCTCGCCTGGCCACCGTCGAGTCGCTCGCGCAGCTCGACGAGCTCCTGGCGACGCTCGACTGGACGCAGCCCTATCCAGGCGAGGCGGCCGAGGGGCAGCGGGGCCGCGCCGGCTCGCCCAAGGTCCCCTCCCTCCCGGACCGCTGGCTCGAGTCCCGCGAGCTCGACGCCGGGCAGCGCGACGCGGTCTCGGCCGCCGAGATCCACAACAGCGGTGGATGACCGCGCGCTCTGGGGATACTCGCTCGTCGACACCGAGCGATTCCTGCCGGAGGACCACTCGACTCGCCGCTCCGACTTCGCCCGCGACCGCGCCCGGCTCTTCCACTCCAGCGCGCTCCGCCGCCTGGCCGCGAAGACCCAGGTGCTCAGCCCCACGGCGGGCGTCGACTTCGCGCGCAACCGCCTGACCCACTCGCTCGAGGTGGCGCAGATCGGCCGGGAGCTCGCCACGAGCCTCGACCTCGACCCCGACGTCGTCGACACGGCCTGCCTCGCGCACGACATCGGGCATCCGCCGTTCGGGCACAACGGCGAGCGCGCGCTCAACACCTGGGCCGAGGGAATCGGCGGCTTCGAAGGCAACGCGCAGACCTTCCGGCTGCTCACGCGGCTCGAGCCGAAGGTGTTCGGCGACGACGCCCGCCCCTACGGGCTGAACCTCACCCGCGCCAGCATCGACGCGAGCTGCAAGTACCCCTGGCCCGACACGCGCTCGGTCGCGGACCCGTCGGGGCGCGCCAAGTTCGGGTTCTACGCCGACGACGCTCCCGCGTTCGCCTGGATGCGCGAGGGCGCCCCCGAGGGGGTGCGCTGCATCGAGGCCGAGGTGATGGACCTCTCGGACGACATCGCGTACTCCGTGCACGACTTCGAGGACGCGGTGGTCTCCGGCTACATCGACGTCGAAGCACTCGGCTCCCGCGCCGACCACGAGGACCTCGTGCAGTCGATGCACTCCTGGGTCGGCGGGGAGGTCGGACACGACGAGCTCGTCGCCGCCTTCGACCGTCTCGACTCGCTCGACGTGTGGGTCTCCTCCTGGGACGGCTCCCGCCGCGACCAGGCCCGGCTCAAGAACCTCACCAGCCAGCTCATCGGCCGCTTCGCCGCCGCCGCCACCGAGGCCACCCGCGAGGCGTACCAGCACCCCGACCTCGTCCGCTTCGGCGGCCACGTCGTCGTCCCCCGCGAGCAGCAGGCCGAGATCGCCGTGCTCAAGGGGATCGTCGCGACGTTCGTGATGTCGCGGAACACCCGCCAGCCCATCTACGCCCAGCAGCGCGAAGTCCTCACCCGCCTCGCCGACACCCTCCTCGACCGCGGCCCGGGAACCCTCGAGCCCGGCTTCGCCGAGGACTGGCACGCCGCCCCCGACGACGACGCCCGCCGCCGCGTCGTCGTCGACCAGGTCGCCAACCTCACCGACCAGAGCGCCCTCGCCTGGTTCGAGAGGCTGTGCTGATGCGCTGAGCCGGGCGGCGCCCGGCTCAGCAGTGCCGCCGGTCCCTGCCCGGCGTCACCGCGGCTGGCTTGTCGAGGTGGTGCGTTCCAGGGAGCGGGGTGCGTCCGCCTAGGGCGATCCGCTGGTACGCGGATCACCCGTTCGGCTGTGCTCGATTGCACGCCGGTCCTCGCCCGGCGTGGCGCGGTCGGCTTCTCGGGGTGGTGCGTTCGTGGAGCGGGGTGCGTCCGCCTAGGGCGATCCGCTGGCACGCGGATCGGCCGTTCGGCGGTGCCGGTGGCACGCCGGTCCCTGCCCGGCGTGGCGCGGTCGGCTTGTCGAGGTGGTGCGTTCCAGGAAGCGGGGTGCGTCCGCCTAGGGCGATCCGCTGGTACGCGGATCACCCGTTCGGCGGTGCCGGTGGCACGCCGGTCCTCGGCCGGCGTGCCGCGGTCGGCTTGGCGACGTGGTGCGATTCGTGGAGCGGGGTGCGTCCGCCTGGGGCGATCCGCTGGCACGCGGATCGGCCGTTCAGCGGTGCCGGGGCACGCCGGTCACCGCCAGGCGTCACCGCGGTCGGCTTGTCGGGGTGGTGGGTTCCAGGGAGCCGGGTGCGTCGTCTGAGGCGATGTGCTGGTGTGCGGGTCGGCCGGTCGGCTCGCGGGGAGGGCACCGCACCGCGAGGCGCGGGGGGCGCGGGGCGGCGGGTACGGTGAGGGCGTGGGAGCGGAGCGGACACGGCAGCGGATCCTCGAGGCGGCGACGGAGGAGTTCGCGGCGCACGGGCTGGCGGGAGCGCGGGTCGACCGCATCGCGGCACGGTCGGGGATGAGCAAGCCGATGCTGTACTCGCACCGGCCGACGGCGCGCGAGGCCGTCGCCGCTGTCGTCCGCGTCAGTGCGGAGGGGTACTCCGCGCCCGGCACTCCTGCCGGCTGCTTCGTGCTGAGCGAGCCGCGGCTCGAGGCCCGTCGCCGTGAGATGGAGGCGCTCGTCGCCGCACGAGTCGAGCGCGGGATCGAGGAGGGCGACGTGCCGCCGGAGACGGACGCCGGATCCGTCGCCGCCTTCGTCGTCGCCGTGCTCAGCGGGATGTCGACGCAGGCCCGCGACGGAGCACCGGCGGACCGCATCGCGGTCATCGGCGAGCTCGCACTCGGCGCGCTGCCGGCGGCCACGGGCGTGCGAGCCGCAGGGCGCACGCCGGGAGCTCCCGGATGAGACTGCGTCGGCCGCGTCTCGGCCTCCTCGCCCTGGTCGTCGCGGGGCTGCTGCTGGTCCAGCCCGCCGCGGCCTCGGCGGCACCGCTGCTCCCTCCCGCGAACGGCGTCCTCGACTACCAGCTGGGAGGCGCCTACGCTCCGGCGTCGAGCGTCACCATCGTCGACCGCGACCGCACGGACGCGCCCGCCGCCGGCCGCTACAGCATCTGCTACGTGAACGCCTTCCAGACCCAGCCCGGCGAGAGCGCCGCCTTCGCGAAGCGGCACCCCGAGCTCCTGGTGAGGCGAGCGGACGGGAAGCCCCTCGCCGATCCGGGCTGGCCGGACGAGTACCTCTTCGACGTCTCGACCGCCGCGAAGCGGACCGCTCTGCTCGCGATCGTCGGCGCCTGGATCGACGGCTGCGCCGAGGACGGCTTCGACGCCGTCGAGGCCGATAATCTGGACAGCTACACCCGCTCGGGCGGGAGGCTGACGAAGTCGCAGGCGCTGGCGTTCGCCACCCTCCTGACGGCGCGCGCTCACCGCTCCGGCCTGGCGATCGGCCAGAAGAACGGAGCCGATCTCGCCGCTGCCGGGAAGAGGACGGTCGGCTTCGACTTCGCCGTCGTCGAGGAGTGCCAGGTCTACGACGAGTGCGCGGCGTACACGGACGTCTACGGGCGCCAGGTCTACGAGATCGAGTACACCGACAACGGCCGGTCCGCCTACTCCGAGGCCTGCGCCGCGCAGGGCCGGAGCATCTCGGTCACCCTCCGCGACCGCGACGTCGTTCCCCGTGGCGCACCGGGCTACGTGAACCGGCACTGCTGACGCCGGGCGGACGCTACCGCAGGGCTCCCAGCACGACGGCTGCGGCTCGGGCGACCAGCGCGTCGTCGTAGTCCGCCTCGGGGTCGTTGCGCGACGAGAGGATCGACAGCACGACCGCGTCCCGCCCGGGAGGCGTCACCACGGCGACGTCGTTGCGGATCCCGCCGGCGCCCCCGGACTTGTCCGCAACGCTCCAGCCGGCCGGAGCGCCCGCCCGGACGAGAGTGTCGCCGGTCGCGTTGCCGCTCATCCAGTCGAGCAGGAGCGCCCGGTCCTCCGCGGACAGCACGTCACCTGTGGCGACCGCGGCGAGGTCCGCCGTGAACGCGGCCGGGGTGGTGGTGTCGTCGATGCTGCCGGGCTCGATCGTGTTCAGAGCGGGCTCCTCGTTCACCACCTCGGTGGTGGTGTCGCCGAGAGCCTCGAGTCCACGGTCGAGGGCGGAGGGTCCGCCGAGGCGCCGGAGGACGAGATTCAGCGCTGTGCTGTCGCTCCGGCGGACGGCCGCCTCGGCGAGCTGCGACAGCGGCAGGCCGGTGGCGGTGCTCTCCTCCGTGACGGGGGAGTAGCCCGCCGCCTCGACGTCGGCCACGGTCCAGGTGACCACCTCGTCCCGCTCGGCGGCGGGGACGGTGCGCAGGAACTCCGCCGCGGCGAGGGCTTTGAGGCTCGAGGCGAAGCCGAAGCGCTCGTCGGCCCGGTGATCGACCCGGCGACCCGAGCCGGTGTCGACGGCGCTGACGCCGATCCGGGCGTCGAACTCGTTCTCGAGCGCGGCCAGCTCGGCGGAGACGTCGATCGGAGGAGGGGTGGCGGAGGACGCCGACGACGGCACGGAGGCGGACGACGGCGGCGCGACCGGGGCGTCCGCGGTGGTGGTGCACCCGGCGAGGGCCAGAAGGAGGGCGGAACCCGCGAGCGCGCGGAGGGTCCGCGACGACCCTCTCGAACGCTTCACAGCGCGGAGTAGACGACGAAGAAGGCGACGGCGGCCGCCGCGGTGACGCCGAGCGCCGCGAGCGAGACGAGTGCGCGCGGCCTCCTCCGCACGACGGCCAGGACGAGGAAGCCCGCGCCCAGGACGATCTGGAGCCACCAGTACACCGGACTCGTGGTGTCGGCGACCGCGCCCAGCGCCCAGACGCCCTCGCCGATCAGCACGCCCGAGAGCGGCGCGACAGCCAGGACGCGCCACGTCCTCGAGCCGTGGAGGGTGAGTGCGGCGGCGGCGCCCAGGATCGGCCCGGCAGGGACGGCGAGCAGCCAGAAGACGTCCGTGAAGGGAGGCGAGTAGCCGAAGCCGCGCGCCGCGGTCACCAGGTCGTAGCCCTCGAGCAGCGCCCAGAAGCTCAGCAGGCCGAGCACGGCCGCCGCCGCCGGTCGGGCGCCGCCGAGGCGCACGAGCGCGAACACGAGCATGGACCAGCCCCCGGAGGAGTTGGCGAACGAGCTCACCGACGGCGGGAGGGAGCCCTGCAGCAGGCTGGTGAGCCCGCCCAGGACGAGACCGCCGAGCAGGGCGACGAGCAGAGCACGCAGGAGAGGCGGGCGGGAGGCGGCAGGGGGCATGGGTCGATTCTCGGAGACGGCGGGCGGGTGCGGATCAGGGATGACCCTGATCTCGGGGTGCGGGGCCGATCACAGGTCTCCGGGGTGATCCGCGCCGCCCTGGTGCAGTTCTCCCCACCCCGGCTCGGCGGCTCCGGCGGCCGATACGATGGACCCCATGCCTCGGATCCGACAGTCAGATGTCGAGGAGGTCAAGGCGCGGGTGAACATCGGCGACGTGATCGGCGAGTACGTCACGCTGAAGTCGGCCGGCATCGGCTCGCTGAAGGGCCTCTGCCCCTTCCACGACGAGCGCAGCCCCAGCTTCCACGTCCGCCCGCAGGCCGGCTTCTACCACTGCTTCGGCTGCCAGGAGTCGGGCGACGTCTACAGCTTCATCATGAAGATGGACCACAGCTCGTTCAGCGAGACCGTCGAGCGCCTCGCCGGGCGGATCGGCTTCCCGCTGCAGTACGAGGACGGCGACGGCCGCGCGCCCGAGACCGGCGGGCGAGCGCGCCTCCTCGCCGCGAACGACGCCGCGGAGGAGTACTTCCGCGAGCAGCTCGCGACCCCGGGCGCCGACGTCGGTCGGCGCTTCCTCGGCGAGCGGGGCTTCGACCGCGCCGCCGCCGACCGCTTCGGCGTCGGCTTCGCACCCGACGGCTGGGACGGGCTCACGACCGCGCTCAAGCGCCGCGGCTTCTCGGAAGAGGAGTTGACCACGGCCGGCCTGGTCAGCAGCAACAACCGCGGCGGCGTCTACGACCGCTTCCGCGGCCGCCTCGTCTGGCCGATCCGCGACGTGACCGGCCAGACCGTCGGCTTCGGCGCCCGCCGCCTCCTCGAGGAGGACAAGGGCCCCAAGTACCTCAACACCCCCGAGACGCCCGTCTACCACAAGTCCCAGGTGCTCTACGGGCTCGACCTCGCCAAGCGGGACATCTCCCGCGGGCACCGGGTGGTCGTCGTCGAGGGCTACACGGACGTCATGGCCTGCCACCTCGCCGGCGTCACCACCGCGGTCGCCACCTGCGGCACCTCCTTCGGCGTCGACCACATCAAGGTGCTGCGCCGGGTGCTGGGCGACGACAGCGGCGTCGGCGAGGTCGTCTTCACCTTCGACCCCGACGCGGCGGGCCAGAAGGCGGCGATGCGCGCGTTCCAGGAGGAGCACCGCTTCGCCGCGCAGACCTTCGTCGCCGTCGCGCCCGAGGGCCTGGACCCCTGCGACCTCCGCCTGAACCGCGGAGACGACGCCGTCCGCCGCCTCATCGACGACAAGAAGCCGATGTTCGAGTTCGTGATCCGGCAGCTGCTGGACCGCTACGACCTCGAGACGGTCGAGGGCCGGATCGCGGCCCTGCGCGCGGCCGCCCCGGTCGTCGCCGAGATCCGCGACCCGGCGCTGCGGCCCGGCTACTCCCGCGAGCTCGCCCGGATGCTCGGCCTGGACATGGCCGAGGTCAACTCCGCCGTGCGCTCCGCCGGATCCCGGCCCCGCTCCTCCGGACCCGAGGGCCGCGACCAGCAGGGCGGGCGGGGCGGCGGCGAATCGTCCGCGGCCGAGGCGCCCCTCGGCGCGCGCATCGCCGACCTCCCCGTCGACGTCGTCACGCGCATCGAGCGCGAGGCGCTGATGGCGATGCTCCAGCTTCCGCAGGCGATGGGTCCGGAGCTCCTGGCCCGGGCGGCGCACGCGGCGGTCACCAACGAGACCCTCCGCGTGGTCCGCGACGCCGTGGTCGCGAACCTCGAGCGGGCGGAGGACCGCGACTGGGTCGAGCACGTCGCCGACGACGTCCCCGGCCCCTTCGCCTCGCTGGTGCGCCAGCTCGCGGTGGCGCCGATCCCGGCCGCCGACGAGGAGGGGCTCGCCCGCTACTCCCGCGACGTGGCGATCTCGCTCATCGAGCGCGACCTGCTCCGCGAGATCGCCGAGCTGCGCGGGGCGCTCCAGCGCGCGTCCGCCGATCCGGTGATGGCGCGCGCGGTGCAGGTGCGACTGGTCGAGCTCGAGCGCGAGAAGCGGGCGCTGCGCACGGAGTGAGCGTGTTGCGGTCGTGTGAAGAAATCGGCCGCACGCCCGTGCCGGTTCGGAGAGCGCTTCCAACTGTGTTACCTATGAGGAACAGCAATGCGGGCGTCCAGTGTCGTGACGCCACAGCCCACAGGAGATCTGTGTGCCGAGAGTCCGCGCGCCCGGAGCGCGCCCGCATCCCATCCTTGACAGGAAGAGGCAGACGGAGATGAATTCCGCATCCACTCGCGGCACCCGTGCACTGGCCGCCGCCGCAGGCTTCGCCGCGGTCGCGCTCGTGCTGACGGGCTGCGCCGCCGGCGGGAACGACTCGTCCGGCGGCAGTGCCGGAGGGGCCCTGACCATCGGCACCACCGACAAGATCACGACGCTCGACCCCGCGGGCTCCTACGACAACGGCTCGTTCGCCGTGATGAACCAGGTGTTCCCGTTCCTGATGAACACCCCCTACGGCAGCCCGGACGTCGAGCCCGACATCGCCGAGTCGGCGGAGTTCACCGCTCCCACGGAGTACACCGTGAAGCTGAAGGAGGGACTGAAGTGGGCCAACGGCCACGACCTCACCTCCTCCGACGTGAAGTTCTCCTTCGACCGCCAGGTCGGCATCGCGGCCGAGAACGGCCCGTCCTCGCTCCTGGCGAACCTCGACAGCGTCGCGGCTCCGGACGACACGACCGTGGTCTTCACGCTCAAGTCCGAGAACGACCAGACCTTCCCGCAGATCCTCTCGAGCCCCGCCGGCCCGATCGTGGACGAGGAGGTCTTCTCGGCCGACGAGCTGACCGCGGACGCCGACATCGTCTCGGGCGACGCCTTCGCCGGCCAGTACACGATCGCGAACTACGACGTGAACAACCTCATCCAGTACAAGGCGTACCCGGACTACCAGGGCGTTCTCGGCGAGGCGAAGACGGACACCGTCAACGTCAAGTACTACGCGGACTCGTCCAACCTCAAGCTGGACATCCAGGAGGGGAACATCGACGTCGCGTTCCGCAGCCTCTCGGCGACGGACATCGACGACCTCCGCGGCAACGACACGGTCAAGGTCGTGGACGGCCCCGGCGGCGAGATCCGCTACATCGTCTTCAACTTCGACACCCAGCCCTTCGGCGCGACGACCGGTGAGGCCGACAGCGCCAAGGCCCTCGCCGTGCGCCAGGCCGTCGCCGACCTGATCGACCGCGACGAGATCGCCGACCAGGTCTACAAGGGCACCTACACCCCCCTCTACTCCTACGTCCCCGCCGGCCTGACCGGCGCGGTCGAGCCGCTCAAGTCGCTCTACGGCGACGGCAACGGCGCGCCCGACGCGGACAAGGCGAAGGCGACCCTCGAGGCCGCCGGCGTCACCGCTCCGGTCACCCTGAACCTGCAGTACTCGAACGACCACTACGGTCCGTCCTCGGGCGACGAGTACGCGCTGATCAAGGACCAGCTGGAGTCGACCGGCCTCTTCACCGTGAACCTGCAGACCACGGAGTGGGTGCAGTACTCGAAGGACCGCTCGAGCGACGTCTACCCGGCGTACCAGCTCGGCTGGTTCCCCGACTACTCCGACGCCGACAACTACCTCTCGCCGTTCTTCATCAAGGAGAACTTCCTCGCGAACCACTTCGACGACGCCGAGGTGCAGAGCCTGATCGCGCAGCAGGTCTCGACCACCGACGCCGACGCGCGCACCGCGCTGATCGAGCAGATCCAGGAGAAGGTCGCGGCGCAGCTCTCGACCGTCCCCTACCTGCAGGGCTCGCAGGTCGCGGTCGTCGGCAGCACCGTGAGCGGAGCCGAGGACACCCTCGACGCCTCGTTCAAGTTCCGCTACGCGGCACTCAGCAAGGGCTGATCCACCCCCCTCGCGGCCGGCGCCTCCACGACAGGAGGCGCCGGCCGTTCTCCACGAAAGGCATCACGTGACGACAGCCACGACGGCTGCGGCGACGGCGCCCACCCGGCGACCGCGCGGCTCCGGGGGCGGACTCGGGCGCTACCTGCTCGTCCGCTTCCTGCTCATCATCCCCACCGTCTTCATCCTCGTGACGCTGGTGTTCCTCCTCATGCGCAGCACGGGCGACCCGATCACGGCGGCCCTCGGCGGCCGCCTGACCGCGGACCAGCTCGCCGAGCGCGTAGCCGCCGCCGGCTACGACCGGCCGCTGATCGTGCAGTACCTCGAGTACCTCGGCAAGCTGCTGACCGGCGACTTCGGCACCACCCTGAGCGACAACCGCCCCGTCACCGAGGTGCTCCTCACCTACGGCGCCGCGACGGTCGAGCTCGCCTTCTACGCCCTGATCGTGGCGTTCCTGGTCGGCATCCCGCTCGGGATGCTCGCCGCCTACCACCGCGACCGCACGCCCGACGCGGTGCTGCGCATCTTCGCGATCCTCTGCTACGCGACCCCGGTGTTCTTCGCGGGCCTGCTGCTGAAGCTGGTGTTCTCCGTCTGGCTGAAGTGGTTCCCCGTCGCCGGGCGCGCCTCGACGAGCACCGAGCTCTCGCTCCAGTTCCTCGAGAACAAGACCGGCATCTACCTGATCGACGCGATCCAGACCGGCGACCCGGCCGCGATCTCGGACGTGCTCTCGCACGCGGTGCTCCCCGCCGTCGCGCTGGGCCTGCTCACCGCGGGCATCTTCCTGCGCCTGGTGCGCACCAATGTGATCGGCACGCTCGGCACCGATTACGTGGACGCGGCGCGCTCGCGCGGCGTCAGCGAGTTCCGGCTCGTCCGCACCCACGCCTACCGGCCGGCGCTCATCCCGATCATCACCGTGATCGGCCTGCAGATCGCCCTGCTGCTCGGTGGCGCCGTCCTCACCGAGACCACCTTCGAGTGGAAGGGCCTCGGCTTCCAGCTCGCCGAGTACCTCCAGGCCCGCGACTTCGTGGCCGTGCAGGGCATCGTCGCCCTGCTCGCCGTCATCGTGGCGCTGACCAACTTCATCGTCGACGTCATCGCGGCGCTCATCGACCCGCGAGTGAGGTACTGAGCATGAGCACCACCTCCCCGGCGCGTCCGCGCCGCCGCCTCGTCGACCGCCTGCCGGTCGTCCACCAGCTCCGGCAGAGCGTCGGCCTCCAGCGGGGGATGCTCGTCACCGGCCTGATCATCACCGGCGCGTTCCTGCTGGTGGCCCTGTTCGCGCCCCTGATCGCGCCCTACGGCTACTCGCAGCTGCGCGCGGGCGGCGAGTCGTTCGGCGCGCAGGAGCCGCCGAGCGCGGAGCACCTGCTCGGCACCACCGTCGGCGGCTACGACGTCCTCTCGCGAGTGATCTGGGGAGCGCAGACCGCGTTCCTCGTGATCGTCGTCGCCGTGGTCCTGTCGATCTTCCTCGGCGTCTTCCTCGGCCTCGTCTCCGGCTACCTCGGCGGCTGGCTCGACCGCGTGCTCGTCGTGATCTGCGACGCGATCTACGCGTTCCCGACCCTGCTGCTGGCGATCGTGATGTCGATCGTCATCTCCGGCGGGCAGTCGAACCTCTGGGCCGGCATCTTCGCCGCAGCGGTCTCGATCACCGTGGTCTACATCCCCCAGTACTTCCGCGTGATCCGGGCCGAGACCGTGCGGATCAAGGGCGACGCCTTCGTCGAGTCGGCGAAGGTCATCGGAGCGTCGACGCCGCGGATCATGTTCCGCCACGTCCTGCGGAACGCGACGCGCACGCTGCCGCTGATCTTCACGCTGAACTCCTCCGAGGCGATCCTGACCCTCGCGGGCCTGGGCTTCCTCGGCTTCGGCATCGAGCCGACGTCGGCCGCGGAGTGGGGCTACGACCTCAACAAGGCGCTGTCGGACGTCACGAGCGGCATCTGGTGGACCTCGGTCTTCCCGGGCCTGGCGATCGTGCTCGTGGTGCTGGGCATCACCCTCGTGGGCGAGAGCCTGAACGACCTCGCCGACCCGCGCCTGCGCGGTCGGCGCGCGGTGGCCGCCGGTGCCGGCGACGTCGCCGCGACGTCCGTCGTGCCGGGCGGCGTCCTCGCCGCCGACGGCCTGGAGACGCCGGGGCACGACCCCGTCGCCGGAGTGGAGGAGACGCGATGAGCGACCAGCGCATCGTCCGGGACGCCTCAGCGCGTCCGATCGTGGACATCACCGACCTCGAGGTCGCCTTCGCGAGCGACCGCGGCGCCGTCCGCGCCGTCGCCGGGGTGAGCCTGCGCGTCGAGCGCGGCGAGGTCCTGGCGATCGTCGGCGAGTCCGGCAGCGGCAAGACCGTGACCGCGAAGACCATCCTCGGCCTGCTGCCCGAGACGGCCAGCGCCTCCGGAGTGGTCCTGCTCTCGAAGAAGGACGGCAGCGCGGCGACCGACGTCGTCTCCGTGCCCAAGGCCCGCCTCCGGGAGCTGCGCGGCACCGACGTCGCCATGGTCTTCCAGGAGCCGGGAACCGCCCTCAACCCGGTCTTCACGGTGGGCTGGCAGATCGCAGAGGGACTGCGCGCCCACGGCTCCGTCTCGAAGAAGGAGGCGCGCAAGCGCGCGATCGACGTCCTCCGCACCGTCGGCATCCCGGAGCCGGAGAAGCGGGTCGACTACTACCCGCACCAGTTCTCGGGCGGCCAGAAGCAGCGCGTCGTCATCGCGATGGCCCTGGTCCTGGATCCCGGCCTGATCGTCGCGGACGAGCCGACCACCGCGCTCGACGTGACCGTGCAGGCCGAGATCCTCGACCTGCTCCGCCGGTGCCGCGACGAGTTCGGCACCTCGATCGTGCTGATCACCCACAACATGGGCGTCGTCGCCGATCTGGCCGACCGCGTCGCCGTGATGTACCAGGGCGAGCTGGTCGAGGAGGCGACGGTCTCCGAGCTGTTCTCGGCGCCGAAGGCCGAGTACACGAGGAAGCTCCTCGCCGCCGTCCCGCACGTGGGCCAGGGCGTCGAGCGCGCCCGCGTCCGCGCCGTCGAGCGCGCCGAGGCCCCCGAGGCCGAGACGCTCGTCGCCGCCGAGGGCCTGCGGATCCAGTACCCCGGCCGGCTCGGCCGTCCCGGCTTCGTCGCGGTCGACGGCGTCTCGCTGCGCATCCGAGCGGGCGAGGTGCTGGGCCTCGTCGGCGAGAGCGGCTCGGGCAAGACCACCATCGGGCGCGCCATCGCGGGCCTGACGCCGGTGACCGGCGGGTCGCTGAAGGTCCTCGGCAAGGAGATGCGCGGCATCCGCGAGCGCGCCTTCCGGCCGGTCCGCGGCGACATCGGCTTCGTGTTCCAGGACCCGGCGTCGAGCTTCAACCCGCTGCTCACCATCGCGGAGTGCGTGGCCGAGCCGCTGATCGTGCACGGGCGGGCCGGCGACGCCGCCGGGGCGCGCTCGCGCGTCGACGAGCTCCTGGAGGCGGTGCAGCTGCCGCGCTCCTATGGCGACCGCTACCCGCACGAGCTCTCCGGCGGCCAGCGCCAGCGCGCCAGCCTCGCCCGGGCCCTCGCCCTCGAGCCGAAGCTGCTGATCGCCGACGAGCCGACCTCGGCGCTCGACGTGTCGGTGCAGGCCCGCGTGCTCGAGCTGTTCGCCGAGCTGCAGCGCGAGTTCGGCTTCGCCTCCCTGTTCATCAGCCACGACCTCGCCGTGGTCGACCTGCTCGCCGACCGCATCGCGGTGCTCTACCGCGGCGAGCTGGTCGAGGAGGGGACGGGGGCGGAGGTGCTCGCTGCGCCGAAGCACCCCTACACGCAGCGCCTGCTCGCCTCCCTGCCCGTGCCCGACCCGGTCGAGCAGGCCTCGAGGCGCGAGCTCCTGCGCAGCATCGTCGAGGCGGAGCGCCGGGCGTGAGCCGGACCGCCGGGGATCCGGCCCCCATCGTCGTCGACGACCTCAGCGTCGAGTACCCGCCGCGCGGCATCAGCCGCCGGTGGACGGCGCTGCGGGGAGTGAGCCTCCGCGTGGAGCCGGGGGAGGTGCTCGGGATCCTCGGCGGCAGCGGCTCGGGCAAGTCCACGCTCGCGCGCGTGCTCGGCGGCGACGGCCTGGGGCACGACGGCGGCCGCACGCGCCCGGTGATCATCGGAGGGGACGCGACGGTCGCGGGGCACCGCCTCCGCTCGCTCCCCGCCTGCGAGCTCAAGCGCTTCACCGTCGACGTCGCGCATCTCGCGCAGGACGCCGGTGCGGCCCTCCGCCCCGAGCTGACCGTCTCGGAGCTGATCGCCGAGCCGATCTTCCTCCGCGACCGCCACTACGACCCGAAGGCCGCGGCGGTGCGGGTGGCGACGCTGCTCGACTCCGTGCACCTGCCGCTGTTCCTGCTCGACCGCTACCCCTACGAGCTCTCCAGCGGCCAGCGCCAGCGCGTGGCCGTGGCCCGCTCGCTCGTGCTCGGGCCGAAGGTGCTGATCGCCGACGAGCCGACCTCGGGCATCGACGCGACGGTGCGCGAGTCGATCGTGGACCTCCTCGCCGACCTGCGGCGCCGGGAGGGCTTCGCGGCCGTCGTGGTCAGCCACGACATCGACGTGCTGAGCCGGGCGACCGACCGGATCGCAGTGCTGGTCGGCGGCGAGGTCGTCGCGTACGGGCCCCTGTTGGAGGTTCTGATCGAGGCCCGGCACCCCTACGTGCGCGAGCTCGGAGCGGCCTTCGCCGAGTACGAGCGCTTCGACGCCTCCCGAGCGCAGCGCGTCGAGGCGGCCGACCAGTGACCGTCCCGCGCGTCGCGGTGCTCCCGCGGCCGAAGCCGGTGTTCGCCGAGGCGGTCGAGTCGGGCGGGGGAGTGGTCGTCGGACTCGACGAGAGTCCGGACGCGCTGCTCTGGCTGTCCTACGGCCGCACGGACGAGCTGGCCGCGGTGCTGGAGGAGCACCCGTCGATCCGCTGGGTGCAGCTGCCCTGGGCCGGCGTCGACGTCTTCGCGCCCGTGCTCGCCGCGTCCCGCGCGGACGTCGTCTGGACCAGCGCCAAGGGCGCCTACGCGGAGCCGGTGGCCGAGCACGCGCTCGCGCTGGTGCTCGCCCTCCTGCGCTCGCTGCCGGAGCGGGCGCGCGCCGCGTCGTGGGGGCCGAAGAAGGCGGTCACGCTGCACCGCGCCTCCGTGGTGATCTTCGGAGCAGGAGGGATCGCTCGCGAGCTCCTGCGGCTGCTCGCCGTCTTCGACTGCCGGGTGACGATCGTCCGCCGCGGAGACGAGCCGGTGGAGGGCGCGGCCCGCACCCTGCCGGCGTCGCGGCTCGCCGAGGCCGCGGCGGACGCCGACGTGCTGGTCCTGGCCGCCGCCGCCACCGCGGGCACGGAGCGGATGGTCGACGCGGGTCTGCTCGCGCGGCTCCCCGCCCACGCCGTGCTCGTCAACGTCGCCCGGGGGAGCCTCGTCGACACGGACGCGCTCGTCGCGGCCCTCGCCCAAGGCCGTCTCGCGGGCGCCGCGCTCGACGTGACGGACCCCGAGCCGCTGCCGGACGGGCATCCGCTCTGGAGCGAGCCCCGGTGCCTGATCACGCCCCACAGCGCGGACACTCCCGAGATCACCGCGCCGCTCCTGGCCGAGCGCGTGCGCGCCAACGTGGCCGCCTGTGCCGCCGGCGGGCCGTTCGTCGGCCGCGTCGACCCGGGCTCCGGCTACTGAGTGCGCGCCCGATTTTGCGTTCGCGGAGAGTTTGCTAAAGTAGTACCGCGCTGATCGCCTCCGGGTGGTCGGATGATCCTCGATAGCTCAATTGGCAGAGCAATCGGCTGTTAACCGGTAGGTTCTTGGTTCGAGTCCAAGTCGGGGAGCGAAGGGTCCGGGACTCCACTCTCGGGCCCTTTTTTCGTGCCCGCGAGCGGTCGCCCTCGAGGGCCCACCCGCTCGGACCGACGATCGGAGGGGCGATGCGCGAGGACGTGATCGCTTTCCTGCGCCGCCGCCCCGACGTCGAGGCGCCGGATCTCGTCGCCGTCGACGCCAGTGACCGTCTGCTGCTCGACCTCGCCGCCGATCGCGGCCGCCTCGCCGTGATCGGGGACGCCTACGGGGCACTGAGCCTCGGCCTCGCCGCCGACGGCCGTGCCGTGCGGGTCGTGCAGGACTCGATCACCGCCGAGCGCGCTCTCGCGCAGAACCTCGAGACGGTGCGCGGGTCGGGCGTCGACCTCGCGCCGATCGAGATCGTCGACTCCGTCGCGGAGGCCGTCCGCGACGCCGACGCGGTGCTCCTGCGCCTGCCGCGCTCGCTCGACGCCCTGGCCGCCGTCGCGGCCGGGACCGCACTCGCGAACCCGGCGGCCACCCTGATCGGCGCAGGCCGCATCAAGCACATGACGCGCACGATGAACGACGTGCTCGCCGTGCGCTACGAGCGGATCGACGTCTCCCTCGCGCGTCAGAAGTCGCGCGCCCTGCTCGCGAGCGGCGCGCTCCCCGACCAGCCGCCCGCGCCCGGGCCCGAGCGGCGCCGTCTGGACGAGCTCGACCTCGAGGTCGTCGCGCTGCCGGGAGCCTTCGCCGGGGCGCGACTGGACCTCGGCACCCGCGCCCTCCTCGCCGCCCTCGATGTCGACTCCCTTCCCGCGGGCACCGCACTCGACCTCGGCTGCGGAACCGGCGTCCTGGCCGCCGTGGTGGCCCGGGCCCGCCCCGACCTCGCCGTGACCGCGACGGACACCTCGCGTGCCGCGGTCGAGTCCGCCCGGGCGACCGCGGCGGCCAATGGGCTCGCCGTCCGCGTCCTCCGCGACGACAACGCCTCGACGCTGGAGGCGTCCTCCGTCGACGTCGTGCTCTGCAATCCGCCGTTCCACTCCGACGGTGCCGTCACCGACCTCGTCGCCCGGCGCATGCTGCGCGCGGCCGGCCGCGTGCTGCGCCCCGGAGGCGTGCTGTGGACGGTCTTCAACTCCCACCTCGCGCATCCGGCCGAGCTGCGCCGCGCGGTCGGGCCGACCACGGTGGTAGCGCGCGACCGCCGCTTCACCGTCACCCGCTCCGTGCGCTCCGACGGCTGAGTACGGCTCCGCAACCCCCTCCGCGGCCTCAGGTCCGCTGTCCGCGGCGCGGGTACGATCTCTCTCCGGCGCTCCTGTGCCGAACCCGTCCCGTCCCCCCGGAGGCCGTCGTGCTCGAAGTCGTCCTCGTCCTCGCCCTGATCGCCCTGGTCGCGGTCGTCGTGCTGTGGCGCCGCGCCGTCGGCGCCGAGCGCCGTGCCGCCGAGAGCCGTGCGGAGGAGGCGGCGCGCGTCGTCCGCCTCGAGCTGGCGGTCGGCGAGCAGGAGGCGAGGCTCCGCATCGTCGGCGAGCTCGAGCAGCTCGCGGTCCGCAGCGCCGCGCACGTCGTCGAGGAGGCCGAGAGCGTCCGGCTCACGATCGACCGCGACCCCGCCGCAGCCGCACGGTCGGCGCAGCGTGCCGTGCGGGCGGCCGAGGCCTCGCTGGCGCAGCTGCGCCGCATCGCGACCGTCGCCTCCGTCGATCCGGGGGAGCTGCCGCGCACCGGCGGCTCCGTCCCCCTGATCGAGGGCGCCCGCGAGCGAGGCCTGAGCGTCCGCGAGGAGTCGTTCGGCGAGCCGTTCCCGCTGCAGGACGGCGCCGAGGTGGCTGTGCTCCGGGTGCTCGAGTACGCCTTCGACTCGGCGCTGGAGACCGGCGGCGCGGGGACCGAGGTCCGCATCAGCTCCCGATGGACGACCACGGGCCTCCGGGTGGAGGTCGACGACGACCGCGAGCAGCACGGCGCGGCGGAGCAGGACGCCACGGCTCTCGAGGCGGACCTGCGCTCGCTCACCGAGCGCATCGACAGCCCCGCGCTCGCCGAGCTGCGCGAGCGGGCCGCCCTCTTCGGCGGTGACGTGACCGAGAAGCGGACGCCCGGCGTCGGCCGGAGCGTCAACGCCTCGTTCCCCGCGATCCGCCACCACAACGGCGTGCACGGGGTCGACCTGGCCTGAGTCAGTCCTCGAGGTGCTCCACGCCGGGCAGCCACGAGACGCCGGGGCCGCCCCAGCCGCGCTTGCGGGTGATCTTCGCGACCGGCTTGTGGTAGTCGTGCTCGAGGCGGTCGATGTAGAGCACGCCGTCGAGGTGGTCGAACTCGTGCTGGAACACGCGGGCGAACCAGCCGTCCGCGACGATCTCGAACGGCTCCTGCTCGAGGTCGACCGCGCGGAGGATCGCGCGCTCGGAGCGGCGGAGCGGGAAGCGCTCGCCGGGGAAGGAGAGGCACCCCTCCGACTCCGTGTCCTCGTCCGCCTCGCCGAGCGGGGTCGGCGTGACGAACAGCTCGGGGTTGATCGCGACGCCGCGGCGGGGGGTGCCGTCGTCGTCGGCGTAGTCGTAGACGAACAGGCGCAGCGGGACGCCGACCTGCGGGCCGGCGAGGCCGACTCCGGGGGCGGTGTCCATCGTCTCGAACATGTCGGCGACGAGGGTGCGCAGCGCATCGTCGAACTCGGTGACGGGGGCGGCGGGGGAGTGCAGGACGGGGTCGCCGGCGATGCGGATGGGGAGGACGGCCATGGGGGACAGGGTACCGCGGGGCCGTCGACCGGGTCCGCGAGGATCATCCGCTGGGCTCAGCCCCTCACCCGTGCGTCGGAGGACTCCCGGAGGCGTTCTGGGTAGGGTCGACCCCATGCCCGCCGATCTCGCCGAACTCCTCAACGACCCGGCGAAGTTCATCGGCATCCCGATCGCTCTCGTGGGCGCGGTGTTCCTCTCCCTCGGCGCGCAGTTCCAGCACCGGGGAGTGGCGAAGGTGGAGCGGTTCTCGAAGCGCTCCGGCTCCTCCGGGCTCAGCGGCGGCCAGCTGGTCGCGCTGCTCTCGCGCCCCTCGTGGGTGATCGGCACCCTGCTCCTCGGCCTCGCGATCGTCTTCCAGCTGACGAGCCTCGGCTTCTCCCCGCTCATCGTGGTGCAGCCGCTCGGAGCGGTGGCGCTCGTGATCACCGCGGTCGTCAACGCGCGGGTCAGCCGGGTGCGCTTGAACGCGGCGTCGATCCGGGCGATCGTGCTCTGCGTCGGAGGCGTCGGCACGTTCGTCCTCGTGGCGGCGTTCAACGCGGTCGACAAGTCCATCCAGACGCCCGAGCTCATCACGATCCTCGTGATCCTCGCCGTGGTGCTCACGGTCTTCGTCATCGCCTTCCGCGTCTTCCGCCGCGGAGCGAAGGCGATCTTCTACATCGTGGGCGCCGGAGTGGTCTACGGCTTCGTCGCGACTCTCGCGAAGGTCGTGCTCAACCGCATCAAGTACGGCGAGTTCGACCCGCTGACGGTGGTCTGCATCGTGGCGCTCCTGGCCGCGACCGCGCTCGGCGGGTACTTCGTGCAGAACGCCTACTCCTCCGGCCCGCCGGACCTCGTCGTCGCGGGCCTCACCGTCATCGACCCGCTGGTCGCCGTCGCGATCGGCATCGTCGTGCTCGGGGAGGCGCAGTACGCGGCCCCGTGGGCGATCCCGCTCTTCATCGCGGCCGGTGCCGTCGCCATCTACGGCGTCTTCCTCCTCGCCAAGCACCACCCGCAGGCGCGCTGACGGCGCGGGATCCCGAGTGGTGAGGACTCCTCTGCCTACAATGGCTCCGCGCCGAGAGCCACGAAACCGACCGACCTCCGCCGATCGCTCCCTTCTCTCCCCGAGCGGCACGACACCGATAGGACCTCCCGTGTCAGATCCCCGCGACGCGTCCCGACCGGGATCGCCCGACTCCCGACCGCTGACGGTCGTGATCGGCTGCGACACCTTCGCTCCCGACGTGAACGGAGCCGCGAAGTTCGCCGAGCGCCTCGCCGCCGGTCTCGCGCAGCGCGGCCACGAGGTCCACGTCGTCGCCCCCTCTGCCGACGGCTGGAGCGGCACCCGGGTCGAGACGCACGAGGGTCAGCGGATCATCGTGCACCGGCTCTACAGCTGGCGCTGGTACCCGCACGACTGGCTGCGCTTCGCGATGCCGTGGCGCATCCGGCAGAACAGCGCGCGCATCCTCGACGAGGTGAAGCCCGACGTCGTGCACTTCCAGTCGCACATCATCGTCGGCCGCGGCCTCGGGATCGAGGCGGCCAAGCGCGGCATCCGCATCGTCGGCACGAACCACTTCATGCCCGAGAACATGCTCGAGTTCACCCTCCTGCCGAAGGCCGTGCAGGCCAAGGCCGTGGCGATGGCGTGGCGGGCCGCGCGCCGCACCTTCGGCCGGGCGGAGGCGGTCACCACGCCGACCCGCAAGGCCGCGCAGTTCCTCGAGAAGTACACGGGCCTCCGGGGCGTCCACGCCATCTCCTGCGGCATCGACGCCGACAACTACACGCCCGACTTCACGGCGCGCGCCGGCGACTCGATCCTCTTCGTCGGCCGCGTGACCGGCGAGAAGCACATCGACGTCCTGCTCCGCGCCGTCGCCCTGCTCGATCCGGCGCTCGACGCGAAGCTCGAGATCGTCGGCGGCGGCGACCAGATGCGCAACCTCCAGCAGCTCGCCGCGACCCTCGGCATCGCCGACCGCGTGCGCTTCACCGGCTACGTCTCGGACGCCGAGCTCAAGGAGGCGTACACGCGCGCCACCGTGTTCGCCATGCCGTCCATCGCCGAGCTGCAGAGCATCGCGACGATGGAGGCGATGGCCTCGGCCCTCCCCGTCGTCGCCGCCGACGCGATGGCCCTCCCGCACCTCGTCCACGACGGCGAGAACGGCTACCTTTTCGCGCCGGGCAGCGCCGAGGCCCTCGCCGACCGCCTCACCGCCGTGCTCACGGCCGACCAGGAGGACCTCGAGGCGATGAAGCGCGCCTCCCTCCAAATCGTCGCCGCGCACGACATCAACCGCACGATCAGCACCTTCGAGAGCCTGTATCGTGGGGAGCCGGTGGCCGATCCGGCCTCCGACGCAGCGTCCGCACCCGCCGCCACCTGACGGCCGCTCGGACGGCCGCCGCGGGGCGTTAGCTCAGCCGGTCAGAGCAGCGGACTCATAATCCGTCGGTCACGGGTTCAAGTCCCGTACGCCCTACTCCGCTCCACCCGCGGTGGTTCCTCCTCTCCAGCGCCGGGTCGGGCCTCCACCTGATGTCGTTCTCGTCGGAGCGGACGGTCCGGCCCCGTCAGGCCGGCGGGCCGTGCCTCAGGACGGCGCCGACGCGGTCCTCGCCGGCACGCCGACCGCGGACGAGTCGGAGGCGACGTCGCGGACGACGACGGCGCCGACTCCGACCCGCACACGGTCGCCGACGGTCACGTCCCCGACGATCGTCGCGCGGGCGCCGATGTAGACGTCGTCGCCGATGACGGGCGTCCGACCCTTCGACTCGCCGATGGTGACGCCTTGGTAGATGAACGCGTTCCTTCCGATCACCGTGCGCGGGTGCAGGATCACGCCGCGGCCCCAGTGGGGGAGACGCAGGCCGGGCCCGACCTGAGCGGCCGGCGGCAGCTCGGCTCCGACGATCATGCGGGTCCAGACGAGATCGACCAGGCGGTAGACGAGGTGGAGGGGGAGCCGGGTCCTCCGAGAGCTCGAGTACTGCCCGAGCCGGAGGACGAGGACGGTGAGCCGGTCGGAGGCGTGGCCCTTGGCGGCCAGGTCCGCGCGGACGACGGCGCGGAGGTCAGCGAGATCCATGCTCCCAGTCTGAGTGGGAGCCTCGAGGGTGAGGCCGGGCCGTCGGAGATCGTCCGGGGCGTGGCGAGCATCCGCGAGCGGACGACACGGTGGCGCGATGCGCTAGCACGTCCCGACGCGCCGCGCCCGTACTGGCCGCTCTCCGCTCGACGTGATTGCCTGAACCCGTGCCTGATCTTCCGATGTTCCCGCTCGGCTCCGTGCTCCTGCCGCACATGCCGCTCCCGCTCCGGCTGTTCGAGCCGCGGTACCTGCGGATGCTCGGCGACGTCCTCGAGGACGAGACCCTCGCGTTCGGCGTCGTGCTCATCGAGCGCGGCCAGGAGGTGGGCGGCGGCGACCAGCGGTTCGCGGTCGGCGCCCGCGCGCGCATCCTGAACATCGACGGGGCGGAGTCGTTCGTCACGCTCGACTCCGTGGGCGAGGAGCGCTTCGAGGTCGTCCGCTGGTACGAGGACGACCCGTACCCGCGCGCCGAGGTCCGCCTGCTGCCCGATCTGGAGTGGGACGAGAAGCACGCCCCCGCGCTGGCTGCGGCGGAGTCGGCGGTCCGCACGGCACTGGCGGTCGCGAGCGAGTTCGTCGAGCAGCGCTACGGCGCGGTCGTCGAGCTCGCCGAGGATCCGGCCGCGCACGCCTGGCAGCTCGCCGGCGTCGCACCGGTCACCGAGCTCGACCGCCTCGCGTTCCTCCGCAGCTCCACCATGGAGGAGCTGCTGGAGTCGGTCCGGGAGCGCTCCGCCGAGGCGACCGAGTCGTTCCGCGCCGGCTGGGCCTGAGCCCGGTCCCGGCGTCCCCCGACGAGCCCGTCAGTCCTCGAGACTGACGCCGCGCTCCTCCGCCAGCTTGACCAGGTCGTCGACGACCACGAGCGCCATCCGCACCGAGCGGTCGCGGCGGTACTCCTCGTCGTCCGGGTCGATCCGCGAGGTGCGGTCGAGGGTCTCCTCGATCGACTGCGCGAGCTCGCGCCACGCGTCCTGACGGGCGTCGTCGACGAGCGTCGCGAGGTACTCCTCGTCCTGCGCCCGCCTGTGGAGGGAGTCGGCGACCAGGAGCGAGAGCCGCTCGCGGTGGTCGAGGTTGTCGACGTCGGCCGAGCGGTAGTCGTGCACGTGGTCGGAGCGGCCGCCCACCGAGGTCACGTCGGCGGCGATGCCGCGCAGGCGCTCGGCGGCTGCCTCGGACTCGCGCGCCAGCTTCTCGAGCTCCTCCGCGGCGACGACGGAGTAGCGGCCCGAGTCGAAGGGGACGTCAGCACCGAGGCCGTCCATCAGCACACGGTTCTTCACGGCCATCCGGCTCGCGTACTGCGCGAGCATCAGGCCCTCCTCGGCGGCCTCCTCGACGGAGGCGGGCTCGCGCGACGGGTTCTCATCGGGGTCGTACGGCTCCATCTTGAACCTGCGTCGACGCCGGAACCACACGTGCGTCACCTACATCCCGGAGCAGGCGCCCCGCCCGCCGGAGCACCTCTTCGAGAGTACCCGGCGGGCGGGCGCCGTGGTCGGCGGCTCAGGCCTCGCGCCAGTCGTCCTGCCGGAGGTGGGAGCCGGCCTGCGGCCCCATCTGCAGCATCCCGCCGTCCACGACGTACGAGGATCCGGTGATGTAGGAGGCGGCGGGAGAGGCCAGGAAGGCGACCACCGCCGCGATCTCGCGGGCGTCGCCGGGGCGGCCGAGGGGGATGCCGGGGCGGTCGATCGTGACGGGGTCCACGTCCTCGGCGTCGTTCATCGGCGTGGCGATCTCTCCGGGGGCGACGGCGTTGACGGTGATGCCGAGGGAGCCGAGCTCGAGTGCGGCGACCTTCAGCAGGCCGCCCAGCCCGTGCTTGGCGGCGGTGTAGGCGACGGAGCCGACCCGCGGCTGGTGCTCGTGGACGCTGGTGACCGCGATGATCCTGCCGCCCGTGCCCTGGGCCGCCATGCGCCGCGCGGCGCGCTGGAGGCAGACGAACGCTCCGTCGAGGTTCAGGGCGACGGTCGAGCGCCAGCTGTCGAGGCTCTGCTCGAGGAAGGGCTCGCCTCCGCCTCCGCCCGCATTGCTGACGGCGACGTCGAGCCCGCCCAGTCGATCCGCGAGGTCGTCGATCACGTCGCCCGCGCCCTCCAGATCCGTCGTGTCGAGGCGCGCGATCTCGGCGCGCCGGCCGAGGGAGCGCACCTCCTCCGCCGTGCCCTGCGCGCCCTCCTCGTCGCTGTGCCAGGTGATGCCGACGTCCATGCCCGCCTCGGCCAGTGCCACCGCGGTCGCCCGGCCGATGCCGGAGTCAGAAGCGGTCACCAGTGCACGGGTGGGCCGGAAGTCTCGAGGTCCCTGGGTCATGTCGTCTCCTGTCTCGATCGGGCCGCCGATCCGGCGGACACGGGTCGATCCCATCAGGGGATCCGACGCGCTCGGGAGCCGGTTGACAGGTCCGGGCTCGCGCGAGACGCGTGGCGGTGTCCCCGCTTAGCGCCCCGATCGCGTTGACTGGGCGGATGGATCACCGGCGCATCTCGGTCGTCGTCCCCGTGAAGGACGACGCCCGCCACCTCGAGCAGCTGCTCGAGCTCCTCCGCGAGCAGACGCTCGCTCCGTTCGAGATCGTCGTCGTCGACGACGGGAGCACCGACGACAGCGCCGCCGTCGCGCGAGCGGCGGGCGCGCGGGTGGTGCGGCACGACGGAGCCGGGATCCCGGCGAGCACGGCGCACGGCTTCGACGAGGCGCACGGCGACGTCCTCGCACGGCTCGACGCCGACTCCCGCCCGGGACCCGACTGGCTGGCGCGCCTGGCCGGCCACTTCGCCGATCCCGAGGTCGGAGCGGTGACCGGTCCCGGACGCTTCGACGAGCTCGGCCCGATCGCCCGGGTGATCGCGCGGGTCGCCTACATGGACGCCTACTTCGTGCTGATGGGGTCGGCGCTGGCCAACTGGCCGCTCTTCGGCTCCAACTGCGCCGTCCGCCGGTCGGCGTGGGAGGAGATCGCGGAGGAGATGCACCGGCACGACGCCTACGTGCACGACGACGTCGAGATCAGCGTGCACCTGGGACTCCGGCACCGGATCGTGCTCGACCGCCACCTCGAGGTCGGCATCTCGGCCCGCCCCTTCGGCGCCTTCGCCGACATGCTCCGCCGGTTCGACCGCGCTCTGCACACGCTGGCGCGGCACCCCGGGATGGGGTCGTCCCTGCAGCGCTGGACGCACCGGGTGCGCCGCACCCGCCGCGATCGCCTGCGAGCGACGGCCGCGGCGCGCCGCTCCGGCTGACGACGAGAACCGACGGCGCCGCCTGACGGCTAGGGCTGGGCCGCGTCCGGCCGGGCCGCGTCGGGCTCGGCCTCCGCCGCCCGATCCTCTCCGGGCGCGGGGCGCCCCTCCTTCGGCATCGCCCAGACCGCGGCGAGCATGCCCACGGCGAGGACCGTGAGCGCGATGCAGACGAAGCGGGTGCCCTCGGCGAGGTCCGCCGGTGCGGGGACGCCGCCGCCCGCCTTCGCGTTCACGATCGCGCCGAACACGGCCACGGCGACGGCGCTGCCGATGTTGCGGGCGAAGAAGTTGGTCGAGGAGACCACTCCGCGCTCGTTCCAGTCGACGCTCGACTGCGCCCGGATCAGCGTCGGAGTCGCCACGAGCCCCATGCCGGCGCCGATCAGCACGCAGAAGCCGGCGATCTCCCACAGCGTCGAGGAGGCGCCGAGCAGGATGGTCAGCGCCGTGCCGATCACGACGAGCCCCGCTCCGAGGAAGCCCGTGTTGCGGAAGCCGATGCGCAGGTAGAGCCGGCCCGACAGGCTCGCCGCGACCGGCCAGCCGAGCGTCATCGCCGCGACGGCGAAGCCCGCGCCGAGGGCGGAGCTGCCGAGCACGCCCTGCGCGAAGGTCGGGAAGTACGAGGTGACGCCGAGCGTGATCGCGCCGACGGTCACCGAGACCAGGCTGGTCGAGATCAGCACGCGCCGCGTGAGGACCCAGAGGGGGAGCACCGGGGCGGCAGCTCGCCGCTCGATCGCGACGAAGCCGGCGAACGCGAGGGCCGAGACGACGAACACGCCGACTCCGGCGGGGGAGAGCCACGGCCAGGCGCTGCCGCCCTCGAGCAGCCCGAGGATGAGCAGCGCGGTGCCCACGGCGAGCACGGAGGCGCCCGCCACGTCGATCCGCTGCTTCTCGCCCCGCGTGGTCTCGCGGAAGCTGCGGATCAGGAGGAACGCCGCCAGGAGGCACAGGGGGATGTTGACGAGGAAGATGCCGCGCCAGGCGCCCAGGTCCGAGAGCACGCCGCCGAGGGTCGGCCCGACGACAGAGGAGATGCCCCAGACGCTCGCGAGGTAGCCCTGGGTCTTCGCACGCTCGGCGACCGTGTAGATGTCGCCGGCGATGGTGATGCCCATCGGCTGGATCGCTCCGGCCCCCAGGCCCTGCAGGGCTCGGAACGCGATCAGCGCGGGCATGCTCCAGGCGAGGCCGCACAGGAGCGAGCCGACCAGGAACAGGGCGATGCCGATCAGCATGATGGGCTTGCGCCCGATCACGTCGGCGAGCTTGCCGTAGAGGGGGACCGAGACCGCCTGGGCCAGCAGGTAGATCGAGAACAGCCAGGGGAACTGCTCGAAGCCCCCCAGGTCGGCGACGATGGACGGCACGGCCGTCGAGAGGATCGTGGCGTCGAGGGCGACCAGAGCGGTCGAGATCATCAGGGACAGCAGGATCGGGCCGCGCTCCGAGCGCAGTCCGACACTCGCGCGGGTGGGGGCGTCGGTCACTCTGCCCAGGCTATTCCATAGCCGGGGGATGGAAGCGGGGCGGAGAGGATCCGCTCCGGGGCTCGGTAGACTGGCGGCATGGAACTCGCTCTCTGGCTCGTCGTGTCCGCCATCGCCGGTGTCGGCCTCGTCTCCGGAGTCGCGGCTCTCATCGCCATGACGCGGGCGCCCTGGTCGGCCGACAAGTAGCCGCCCGGCCGGCCTCGCGCCGGCACTACTCGTAGATCCGCACCACGCTCCACTGCTGCTCCGTCGACGCGACCACGTCGAGCACGAACGCTCCGCCGGTCGCGAGGTCCGTCGCCTGGAAGCGCCAGCCGCCGATGCTCACCGGTGTGCGCCCGAACGTCGGCGGGAACCCCTCGAGGGGCGCCCACCACTCGCTCGTGCAGGTCCACACCGTCGGCCGGTCGGTCACCCGGTAGCTCCCGCCCCGCCACTCGAGCGCGATCGGCACTCCCTCGCCGTCGGTCGAGACCAGCGCCGTCTCGTCGATCACCGCCATCGTCGTGCTCCCGTTCACTCGCCGGACCCGGTTGGCCGTTCGAACATGTGTTCGATAGTCTGCGAGTGTACGCCGCGGCGCTCGTGCTCGCCACGGCCGCGGATCGACCGGTGGGAGGCGCGATGATCGAGTGGAGTCCGCTCCAGATGCTGCGCAGCAGCGGGCAGGACGAGTGGGTGATGGTCGACGCCCTGCGCACCGGCCGGATCGGCCTGGTGCGGCGCATCGAGACCGGCCCGTACCGCGAGACCTGGTTCCGCGCGGTGACCTGGGCGGCCGAGCCGGAGAGGCGGACGCTCGTGGGCTACTCCCGCTCGATGGACACCATCGCGGCCGCCCTGTGGGCCCATCAGCCGCCGACGGCGCAGGAGAAGCCCTTCCCCGGCTACCCGCCCTCGCGGCCGTCGCCGTGACTCCTTCAGCGAGAGGGGGCCCTGCCGTCCCCGCGACGGCGGCCTCCGTGTCCGCCACAGGGGAGAATGGCCCGATGCTCCTCGCACTCGTCGGCGGCCCCACGGGGGCGTGGCGGGCGGTCGACCCCGTCGGCGGCGCCGAGGCCGGGAGCGGCAGGGGACCGGCCGAGCTGGCGGCGTTCGTCCGGGAGCGGGAGCCGGAGCGCCCGCGCTGGGTCTGGGACGACACCGCGCGCTGGTACCCCGCACTGCTGTCGGCCGGGGTGGTCGTCGCCCGGTGCCACGACCTCCGGCTGGCCCGCGCGATCCTCCGCCGCTCGGTCTCCGCCGCCGCATCGGCTCTCGCGCGCTCGCCCCTCGACCCGTGGGACGCGGGAGCCGCGGCCCCCGCCGCGCAGGACACGCTGATCGGGTTCGAGGAGGCGGCGGGCGGCTCCGACGAGCTCGACCCCGTCCTCGAGCTGGCCCGGCAGGAGGAGGCGCTCTCCGGCGCCGCCGAGGCCGGCCGGCTCCGCCTGCTGCTCGCCGCCGAGTCCGTCGGCGCCCTGATCGCTCGCGAGATCGCCCACGCGGGGCTGCCGTGGCGCGCCGATGTGCACGACCGGGTGCTCACCGGGATGCTCGGCCCCCGCCCGCTCTTCGGCGGCCGCCCGGCCCTGCTGGAGGCGCTGGCCGTCCGTCTGCGCGACGAGCTCGGCGCGCCCGAGCTCAATCCCGACTCGCCGGCCGAGCTCCTCAAGGCGCTGCGGCGCGCGGGGCTGCCGGTCGAGTCGACGCGCTCCTGGGAGCTGCAGTCCCTCGAGCACCCCGCGGTGCCGCCCCTCCTGGAGTACAAGAAGCTCTCCCGGCTGCTCACCGCCAACGGCTGGGCCTGGCTCGACGCGTGGGTGCGCGACGGCCGGTTCCGGCCGGAGTACGTGGTGGGCGGCGTCGTCACCGGCCGCTGGGCGACCTCGGGCGGAGGGGCGCTGCAGCTGCCGCGGCAGATCCGCGCCGCGGTCACCGCGGATCCGGGCTGGAGCCTCGTGGTCGCGGATGCCGCGCAGCTCGAGCCGCGCATCCTCGCCGCGCTCTCGGGCGACTCGGCCATGGCCGCCGCCGGGCGGGGCCGCGACCTCTACCAGGGCATCGTCGACGCCGGCGTGGTCCCCGATCGGCCGCGGGCGAAGGTCGCGATGCTGGGGGCGATGTACGGGGCGACGAGCGGCGAGTCCGGGCGGCTGCTCCCGAGGCTCGCCCGTGCCTACCCGCGCTCGGTCGCGCACGTCGAGGCGGCGGCTCGGGCGGGGGAGCGCGGCGAGAGCGTCTCGACGTGGCTCGGGCGCAGCTCGCCTCCCGGACCCGAGGGGCTTTCGGCGGATGCGGCGCGAGCGCGCGAGTGGGGACGCTTCACCCGCAACTTCGTGGTGCAGGGCACCGCGGCCGAGTGGGCGCTCTGCTGGATGGGCGAGCTGCGGGCGCGACTGCGCGCCGAGGGCGGCGCGGTCGGCCGGGCGCACCTCGTCTACTTCCTGCACGACGAGGTGATCGTGCACGCTCCCGCCGACGTCGGCGAGCGGGTCGCCGCGATCGTCCGCGAGGCGGCGGTGCGCGCCGGACGCTCGCTCTTCGGAGAGGGCGAGGTCGACTTCCCGGTCACCGTCGCCGTCGTCGACTCCTACGACCAGGCGAAGTGAGACGCGGGATCAGTACCAGTGCGGCGAGCGGTTGTTCCAGCTCGACCACGCGTTGCAGGGCGAGCCGTAGGCGCTCTTGATGTACGAGAGCCCCCAGTCGACCTGCGTCGCCGCGTTCGTCTGGTAGTCGGCTCCCGAGTTGGCCATCTTGCTCGCCGGGAGGGCCTGCGGGATTCCGTAGGCGCCGGAGGAGCGGTTCAGCGCGTTCCAGCGCCACCCCGACTCGCCGTTCCACAGTGGGATGAGGCACCGGTCGACCTGGTCGGCGCCCCAGCCGAAGCGGCCGACAGCGGTGCGGGCGTAGGCCTGGGCCTGCGCGGGGGAGAGGCCGTCCGTGCGTCCGGCGTAGGTGCCGAGGGCGGCGATGGTCTTGGCGGAGCTGTTGCGCGCGCCGGTCGGGTCGTCGTCGCCGAGTTCGACCGGGCCGCCTCCGCCGCCTCCGCTGTTAGAGGGCGCTGCCGGAGCCGCGACCGCGGCGGGAGCCGACGCGGCGCGCTGGCGGGCGGCCTCGGCCTCGGCGGCGAGGCGGGAGAGGCGCTGCTGCTCCTCGAACGCCGACTTCGCGTCCTGGCCGTCGGCGTACTCCCGCTCGATCTCGGCGGTGGTGTTCTTGAGCGAGGCGAGCTGGGTGTAGAGCTCCTGGCTGTACTTCTCCTGGTCGGCGACCTTGGCGTCGGCCTCGGCCTGAGCGGAGCGGGCGACCGAGAGCGCGTCGGCCGCGGCGGTGGCGAGGGAGACGCGCTCGCCCCGGGCCTGCTCGGCCTGAGCGGCGAGGGAGACGGCCTGGTTCTCGGTCGACTGCGCCGCGGTCTGGAGCCGGCTGGTCTGCTGGGTGAGCTGCGTCATGGTGCCGAGGCGGTAGAGCAGCTCGCTCGACTCGTCGCCGCCGATGAGGAGGTTGAGCGTCGCATCGGTCCCGCCGTTGCGGTAGAGCTGGGCGGCGAGACGGCCGGCCTGCTCCTTCGCGGCGTCGGCGTCCGACCGGGCGGCGGAGGCGCGCTCCTCCAGGGCGCTCACGCGCTGAGTCGCCTCGTCGAGAGCGCTCTGCGCGGCGTCCGCCTCGGCGGCCCGGCTGATGGCGGCGTCGGTGAGGGCGGCGGCCTGGTCGCGCAGGTCGGCGAGGAAGGCGGTGATGCGGTCGACCTCGGCGGCGGTGGCGCTCTCGCTCGACTTCGCGGCCTCCACATCGGACCACGAGGGGTAGTCGGACGGGTCGTAGGCGGCGGACGCGGAGAGCGGAGCGGCGAGGGCGGCGCACAGGACGAGGACCGTGCCCGCTCCGGCGGCGACGAGGCGCCGGCGCGCCCGGGAGGGGACGCGGAGACCGAGGGGGGTGCGGGACATGCGAACCACCCTAGGCGACGGCACCCGCGCCTGTCTCGTCCTAGCTCGAGGCTCGACGGCCCCGACGGGGACGCTCGAGAGCGTATCCGCGGACGCCCCGTCCCGGCCCGTCGCCCGTGAGCTCGTCGCGGGCCGCCTCGAGGAGGCGCCGCAGGGCCTCCTCCCGCACGCCGGCGGCGATCGCGGCGAGGCGGCGCTGCGGGTGCGCGTCCTCCTCCTCCGCCTGCTCTTCGGCGGTGGCGGGCAGCGAGCTCTCGTACGCGTCGAGGACGGCGGCGAGGTCGGCGCCGGACAGGCTCGAGGCCAGCAGCACCCGGTCGAGGACGTCGTCCCAGTCCTCCTCCGGGGACGCTCCGTCACCCGTCAGCCAGGCGGCCGCCTCCGCGCGGCCCTCGCGGGTGAGCGCGTGCAGGGGGAGGCCGTCGTCGGTGGACCCGGCCGAGACGACGAGGCCCCGCTCGCGCAGGCGCTCGAGCGTCGAGTAGATCTGGCCGACGTTGACCCGGGGCCGGTGCGCGGCACGGTCGAGGAGCTCGGCGTGCAGCTGGAGGCCGTAGGCGGGGCCGAGCGTGAGCAGGGCGAGCAGGCCGTCGCGGACGGACACGGTGCTCCTCCCGGCGGGCGTCTGGCGGTGTGCGGCGTCCGGCGGCGCGGACGACCTGAGTATAGGCAGGAGCCGCCCACGGCCGGTCGAGCAGGCGCGGCGAGCCGCCTTGACGGAGGTCCGCCGCTCCTGCATGATCGGGCGTGGTGGCACGTCCACCGTCATAATCAAAGAAGGCGCACCGCAGAGTGTTCCGTGGTCCGGGTCGTTGGGGAAGACGCACCGGGACGAACGGAGGACACCATGGTGGCGCAGCAGACTCGGGGTGTGCTCTTCGTGCACTCCGCCCCCCGCGCGCTCTGCCCCCACCTCGAGTGGGGGACAGGTCGCGCCCTTGGTCGTGCCGTGAACTTCGCCTGGATCGAGCAGCCCGTGCTCCGCAGCACACTGCGCGCCGAGTTCGCCTGGGAGGGCCCGGTCGGAACCGGTGCCGTCATCGCGTCCGCTCTCCGCGGCTGGGCCGACGTCCGCTACGAGGTCACCGAGGAGCCCTCGCCCGGCGTCGACGGAGGCCGCTGGATGCACACGCCCGAGCTCGGCATCTTCTACGCGCAGACCGACAGCGCGGGCAACACCGTCGTGCCCGAGGACCGCATCCGCTCCGCCATGGAGCTCGCCGGCGCCGATCCCATCGAGCTGCACCGCGAGCTGCGCCTCGCCCTCGGCCAGGCCTGGGAGGACGAGCTCGAGCCCTTCCGCTACGGCGGCGACTTCGCGCCCGTCGTCTGGATGCACGGGGTCGGCTGAGTTCATTCGACGCCGCTCCTCGCGCGGCGTCGCGCAGTCGGCTCGGTCGGGTGGTCGGGTTCCGTGGAGCGGCTTGCGTCCGGCGACGCCGATCCGCTGGCACGCGGATCGGCGGATACGCCTCGCGGGGGCCGCTCGCTCCCGCCTCCCTGAACCAGGCGGCCAGCGGACCCTCGTTCCGGCAGAGGCCCGCCTCGAAGTCGCGTCGTCACCTCTAGGTTGCCGCTCGCTGGCACGTCGACCAGACGGTCGGCGGAGCACCGCGTTCCGGCGGAGGGCGTCGGAAGACTCGCGGAGCCGCCCGCACCTCTGTCGCGCACGACGCCGACGGCTCGAGTAATGGCGAGTCGCACGCTCCCCACGAGCGCAGCCGCCCTGATCCGAGCATCCGACCCGAGTCGCGGCGAAGCCCGCGCTCCCACCCGGACAGCTTCGTTGATCCGAGCATCCGACCCGAGCCGCGGCGAAGCCCGCGCTCCCCACCAGCACGGCGTGCTCACCAGCCCGCACCAGACGGCGGCGCAGATCCCTCGCGGCACGAGGCGTATCCGGGGATCCGCGTTCCAGCGGATCACCGTCGCCGCACCGCACCGGTCCTCGGAAACCCCGCCCCCCTCCCCAGCGGACGCGCCTGCGCCGCGCAAGGAGCGGCGCAGCCCGCTTTCCGCACGGTGGAGCGGGGCTAGGCCCCGCTACACCGTCCGGAAAGCGGCAACAGCATTGTGCCCCCCGAACCCGAAAGAGTTCGAGATGGCGACCAACGGTCCGTCGCCGAGGGCGCGGGGGCTGGTGACGACGTCGAGGGGGATCTGGGGGTCCTGCTCGAAGAGGTTGATGGTGGGGGGTGCGGTGCGCTCGTGGAGGGCGAGCACGGTGAAGATGGCCTCGAGCGCGCCGGTGCCGCCGAGGAGGTGGCCGGTGGACGCCTTGGTCGCGGAGACGGCGATGTTCGGGAGGTGGTCGCCGAAGACGCGCAGCAGGGCGCGGTACTCGGCGATGTCGCCGACCGGGGTGCTCGTCGCGTGGGCGTTGACGTGGGTGACGTCGGTGAGCGCGGCTCCGGCCTGCTCGAGGGCGCCGATCATGGCGCGGGCGGCGGCGGAGCCCTCGGGGTCCGGCGCCGTGATGTGGTACGAGTCGCTGGTGACGGCGCCGCCGGCGAGCTCCGCGTAGATGCGGGCTCCGCGGGCGAGGGCGTGCTCCTCGGTCTCGAGGATGAGCGTCGCGGCGCCTTCTCCGAGGACGAAGCCGTCGCGGGAGACGTCGTAGGGGCGCGAGGCGGTCGCCGGGTCGTCGTTGCGGCGCGAGAGGGCCTGCATCGACGCGAAGGCGGCGATCGGGAGCGGGTGGACGACCGACTCCGTGCCGCCGGCGACGACCACGTCGGCGAGGCCGAGCTGCATGTGCTCGTAGGCGTTCGCGAGGGCCTCGGTGCTGGAGGCGCAGGCCGACACGTCGGTGCGGGCGTAGGCGCGGGAGGGGATGGCCATGCTGATCGCGGCGGCGGCCGCGTTGGGCATGAGCATCGGGATGGTCATCGGGAGGACCCGGCGGGGACCGCGCTCGCGGAGGGTGTCCCACGCGTCGACGAGGGTCCAGAGGCCGCCGATGCCGGTCGAGTAGTCGACGCCCACGCGGAGCGGGTCGACGTCGGTGATGCCGGAGTCGGCCCAGGCCTCGCGGGCCGAGATGAGCGCGAACTGGCTGGAGGGGTCGAGGCGCTTCGCCTCCGGGCGGGAGAGCACCTCCTCCGGGCGGACCTTGGCCTGGGCGGCGAAGGTGACCGGGATGTCGTACTGGGCGACCCAGTCCTGCTCGAGGGAGCGGACGCCTGATTCGCCGGCGAGGAGTGCGTTCCAGGACTCCCGGGCGGTCCCGCCGAGGGGAGTGCTGGCACCGATTCCGGTGACGACGATCTTCTTGGTCATGACGAGCTTCTCTGTTCCGTGTGGGTGGGTGCCGGGCTCACCCCGGCCGACGATCGCCGGCCGGGGTGTCCGCCACGAGGACGGGGTGCGCGGGCGACGACTACTCGGACGCCTTGACGATGAAGCGGACCGCGTCGCCGACCGTCTTGAGGTTCTTGACCTCGTCGTCGGGGATCTTCACGTCGAACTTCTCCTCGGCGTTGACGACGATGGTCATCATCGAGATGGAGTCGATGTCGAGGTCGTCGGTGAACGACTTGTCCATCTCGACGGAGTCGGTGGCGATGCCCGTCTCGTCGTTGACAAGCTCGGCCAGGCCGGCGAGGACTTCTTCGTTGGACAGTGCCATGGTTCTCTCCTTGGGGGTTCTTCGGGTGTTCGTCAGTGACCGTAGGTCAGTTTAGGGGTGGGGTCGCGCCGGTCACGGGAGCACCACGACCTGCGCGCCGAACACCAGTCCGGCGCCGAAGCCGATCTGCAGCGCGAGTCCGCCGTGCAGCTCCGGGTGCTCCTCGAGCAGGCGGTGGGTGGCGAGCGGGATCGACGCGGCGGAGGTGTTGCCGGTGGTCTCGATGTCGCGGCCGATAGCGACGGTCTCGGGGAGCTTCAGCTGCTTCGCGAGCTCGTCGATGATGCGCATGTTCGCCTGGTGGGGGATGAACGCGGCGAGGTCCTCGGGCTGGACGCCCGCCTCCGCGAGCGCCTGCTTGGCGACCTTGGCCATCTCCCAGACCGCCCAGCGGAAGACCGACGGGCCGTCCTGGCGGAGGGTGGGCCATTCGGCGGTGCCGTCGCGGTAGGCCGCGAGCGGGTTGTCCATGCCGACGGTGTCCCATTTGGAGCCGTCGGATCCCCACACGGTCTTCGAGATGCCGGCGGTGTCGCTGGGGCCGACGACCGCGGCGCCCGCGCCGTCGCCGAGGAGGAAGGAGATGCTGCGGTCGGTCGACTTGACCAGCTCGGACAGCTTCTCGGCTCCGACGACGAGCACGTACTCGGCCAGGCCGGAGCGGATGAAGGAGTCGGCCTGGGCGATGCCGTAGGTGTAGCCGGCGCAGGCGGCCGAGATGTCGTACGCCGGGGCGGGGTTCGCGCCGATGCGGTCCGCGAGGAGCGCGGCCAGCGACGGGGTCTGCACGGTGTTGCTGATCGTGGAGACGAGCACGACGCCGATCTGGTCCGGGCGGATGCCCGCCTTCTCGATCGCCTCGAGGGAGGCGATGGTCGCGAGGTCGACCGCGTGGATGTCGGCGGAGGCGCGGCGGCGCTCGATGATGCCGGTGCGCTGGCGGATCCACTCGTCGGAGGAGTTGATCGGCTCGATCAGGTCGTCGTTCGGGACGACGAGGTCGCCGCGTGCCGCGCCGACGCCGAGGATCCGGGTGTACGCGCTGCCGCTGGACTGGGTGAGGGAAGGGGTCGTCATGGGGTCTCTCCTGCTAGGCGGCGTGCTCGTCGAGGAAGGCGCGGGCGGCGTCCACGTCGTCGGGGGTCGTGATGGCGATGCTCGGCACGCCCTTGAGGCCGCGCTTGGCGAGGCCGACCAGCGCGCCGGCGGGTGCCAGCTCGATGATCCCGGTGACGCCCGCGTCGGCGAAGGCCGCCATGCAGAGGTCCCAGCGGACGGGGGAGGCGACCTGGCCGACGAGCAGCTCGAGGAACGCGGCACCGGAGTCGACGACCGACCCGTCGCGGTTCGTCCAGAGCCGGAGCGTCGGGTCGGAGGGGGTCAGCCCGGCGGCGACGCCGGCGAGGGAGTCGCGGGCGGGCGCCATGTAGCGGGTGTGGAAGGCGCCGGCCACCTGCAGGGGGATCACGCGGGTCCCGCGGAGCGGCTCCGCCTTGAGTGCCTCGAGCGCGTCGACCGCGCCGGCGACGACGATCTGCCCGCCGCCGTTGTAGTTGGCCGGCTCGAGGCCGAGCTCGTCGAGACGGGCGATCAGGGCCTGCTCGTCGCCGCCGAGGACCGCGCTCATCGCGGTCGGCTCGGCGGCGGCCGCAGCGGCCATGGCACGGGCGCGCTCGCGGACGAACACCAGCGCGTCGGCCTCGGTGAGGACCCCGGCTCCGGCAGCCGCGGTGATCTCGCCGACGGAGTGGCCGGCGATGCCCGCGATGCGCTCGCGCCGTCCGCCCTCGAGGAGGGCGGCGAGGCTCACGAGTCCCGCGGAGACGATCAGGGGCTGGGCGACCGCGGTGTCGCGGATGGTGTCCGCGTCCGAGACGGTGCCGTGCGCGGCGAGGTCGATGCCGACCGCCTCCGAGTGCGCGGCGACCTGCTCGGCCACAGAGGGGATCTCGAGCCAGGGGGCGAGGAATCCGGGGGTCTGGGAGCCCTGACCCGGGGCGACGACGACGATCACGGTATCCAGTCTTCCGATCTGCGCTCGCACGTGCGGCGCGTGGAGCCACTGACAAAGCACAAAGAGCTTGTCGCGGGTCTACAAGTGTTCAGGGGCGGGAGGGGTTCGGCGAGCGGAGGGCCTCAGCGGCGGGACGGCTTCCGGCGGACGGCGCCGTCCGGGTCGCTCATGGAGCCGAGGATGAGGGCGGACTGGAGGATGAGCGCCTCGCGGGCGCCCGTCGCGTCCCAGCCGATCACCTCGGCGACCCGCTTGAGGCGGTAGCGCACCGTGTTCGGGTGCACGAACAGCTCGCGAGCGGTCGCCTCGAGGGAGCGGCCGTTGTCGAGGTAGGCCCACAGCGTGGTCAGAAGCTCGGTCGAGTGCTTCTGCAGGGGCCGGTAGATCTGCGTGATGAGGCTCTGGCGGGCGAGCGGGTCGCCGGCGAGGGCGCGCTCGGGAAGGAGGTCGTCGGCGTTGACCGGTCGCGGCGCGTTCCGCCAGGAGCGGGCGACCGCGAAGCCGGCGAGGGCCGCGCGGGCGCTGCGGGACGCCTCGACCAGGGTCGGCACCTCGTGGCCGAGGACGAGGTGGCCCGTCCCGAAGCCGGGCTCGAGCGCCTCCGCGATCTCGAGGAACGCGACCGGCGGGCCGGTCTCCTCCGTGGCGTTCTCGCTCGGCTCGGCGCGGCCGATGACCAGGACGAGCCGGCTGCCCTGCACGCCGATCAGCACGTCGGCGTCCATGTGCCGCGCCGTGCGGCGCAGCTGGTCGACGTCGAGCACCTTGGGGGCGGTGCCCACCAGGACGGCGACCTCGCCGTGGCCGTGCCAGCCGAGGGCGGCGATCCGGCTGGGCAGCTCGTCGTCGGCCTCGCCCGTGAGGATCGAGTCGACGACCAACGCTTCCAGGCGCGCGTCCCAGAGACCTCGGGCCTCGGCGGCGCGCGCGTAGACGTCGGCCGCGGCGAAGGCGATCTCGCGCGAGTAGAGGAGGATCGCCTCGCGGAGGTCCTCCCCGCCGTTCTTGATCCGGTCCTCGACGACCTCGACCGTCACCTTGATCAGCTGCAGCGTCTGCGTCAGCGAGACGGAGCGCAGCAGCTCGCGGGGAGCGGCTCCGAACACGTCCGCCGCGATCCACGGCGTGGCCGACGGGTCGTCGAACCACGAGATGAACGAGGTGATGCCGGCCTGGGCGACGAGGCCGACCGCCGAGCGCCGACCGGGGGGCATGCTGCCGTACCAGGGCAGCGTGTCCTCGAGGCGCTTGATCGTCTGCGTCGAGAGCTCACCGGCGAGGGTGCGCAGCCAGGCGAGGGTCTGCTCCTTCGTGCGGGGAGCGCCCGGCCGGGTGGCCGGACGCTCCGCCGCAGGAGCAGGACCCCGCGCACTCGACGGTGCGGGTTCCTGCGAGAGCACGGACTCGTCCGTCAGCTCTCGCCGCCCGCGTTGCCGGTGGTGCCGGCGTTGACGTCGAGGAGGCGGTACTTCTCGATCGCCTGGACGGCGAGCGAGGGGTCGACCTCGCCGCGCTTGGCGAGCAGCTGCAGCGTCCGCACGACGACCGAGGGGCCGTCGATCTGGAAGTAGCGCCGCGCCGCCGCACGGGTGTCCGAGAACCCGAAGTCGTCCGCGCCGAGCGTCGCGAAGTCGCCCGGGATGAACTGGCGCAGCTGGTCGGGGACCTGGTGCGAGAAGTCCGAGACGGCGACGAAGGGACCCTTCGCGTCGGCCAGCTTCTGCGTCACGTACGGCACCTGCTCGGCGTCCTCGGGGTGGAGGAAGTTGTGCTGCTCGGCCTTGATGCCGTCGCGGCGCAGCTCGTTCCACGAGGTGACCGACCAGACGTCCGCCGAGACGCCCCAGTCCTCGGCGAGGAGCTTCTGCGCCTCGATCGCCCACGGCACGGCGACGCCCGAGGCGAGGAGCTGGGCCTTCGGCCCGTCCCACTGACCCCAGGAGATGCGGTGGATTCCGCGGACGATGCCCTCGACGTCGACGTCCTCCGGCTCCTTCGGCTGCACGATCGGCTCGTTGTAGACCGTGATGTAGTACATGACGTTCGGGTCGGTGTGCTTCCCGCCGTACATGCGCTCGAGACCGGACTGCACGATGTGCGCGATCTCGTACCCGTAGGCCGGGTCGTAGCTCACGACGGCGGGGTTGGTCGCCGCGAGGATCGGGGAGTGCCCGTCCGCGTGCTGGAGGCCCTCGCCGGTCAGCGTGGTGCGTCCTGCGGTGGCGCCGATCATGAAGCCGCGCGACATCATGTCGCCGGCCGCCCAGATCGCGTCGCCCGTGCGCTGGAACCCGAACATCGAGTAGAAGACGTAGACCGGGATGAGCGGCTCGCCCTGCGTCGAGTACGAGGTGCCGATCGCGGTGAACGCCGCGAGGGCGCCCGCCTCGTTGATGCCGACATGGAGGATCTGTCCCTGCGGGCTCTCCTTGTAGGCCAGGAGGAGCTCGCGGTCGACCGACGTGTAGTGCTGGCCGCGCGGGTTGTAGATCTTCGCGTTCGGGAAGAACGCGTCCATGCCGAAGGTGCGCGCCTCGTCCGGGATGATCGGGACGACGCGGTTGCCGAAGTCCTTCGAGCGGAGGATGTCCTTCAGGATGCGGACGAACGCCATGGTGGTGGCGATCTCCTGCGTCCCGGAGCCCTTCTTGCCGACCGCGTAGGCCGAGTCCTCGGGGAGGTTCAGCTGCGTGTACTTCGAGCGGCGCTCGGGGAGGTAACCGCCGAGCGCGCGGCGGCGCTCCTGCAGGTACTCGATCGCCTCGTCGTTCTGACCCGGGTGGTAGTACGGCGGGAGGTAGGGGTTCTCCTCGAGCTGCGCGTCCGTGATCGGGATGCGCATGGTGTCACGGAACGACTTGAGGTTGTCCAGCGTCATCTTCTTCATCTGGTGGGTCGCGTTGCGGCCCTCGAAGCTGCGGCCGAGACCGTAGCCCTTGATGGTGTGGGCGAGGATGACGGTGGGCTGGCCCTTGTGCTCCGTCGCGGCCTTCATGGCCGCGTAGATCTTGCGGTAGTCGTGGCCGCCGCGGCGCAGGCCCCAGATCTGCTCGTCGGAGTAGCCCTCGACGAGCTTCTTGGCGCGCGGGTCGCGGCCGAAGAAGTTCTCGCGGACGTAGGCGCCGTCCTCCGTCTTGTAGGTCTGGAAGTCGCCGTCGGGCGTCTTGTTCATCAGGTCGAGCAGCGCGCCCTCGGTGTCGCGGGCGAGCAGGTCGTCCCACTCGCGGCCCCAGATGAGCTTGATGACGTTCCAGCCCGCGCCGCGGAAGTACGACTCGAGCTCCTGCACGATCTTGCCGTTGCCGCGGACGGGTCCGTCGAGGCGCTGGAGGTTGCAGTTGACGATGAAGTTCAGGTTGTCGAGGCCGTCGTTCGCGGCGACCTGGAGCTGACCGCGCGACTCGACCTCGTCCATCTCGCCGTCGCCGAGGAACGCCCATACCTGCTGGTCGGAAGCGTCCTTGATGCCGCGGTTGGTGAGGTACTTGTTCGCCTGCGCCTGGTAGATCGCGTTGATCGGGCCGAGGCCCATCGACACGGTCGGGAACTGCCAGAACTCCGGCATGAGCCGCGGGTGCGGGTAGCTGGAGAGCCCGCCGCCCCGGTGCGACTTCTCCTGGCGGAATCCGTCGAGCTGGTGCTCGCTCAGGCGTCCCTCGAGGAAGGCGCGCGCGTACGGGCCGGGGGAGGCGTGGCCCTGGATGAAGACCTGGTCGCCGCCGCCCGGGTGGTCCTGGCCGCGGAAGAAGTGGTTGAAGCCGACCTCGTACAGCGAGGCGCTCGACGCGTACGTCGAGATGTGGCCGCCGACCCCGATGCCGGGACGCTGCGCGCGGTGCACGAGGATGGCCGCGTTCCAGCGGATCCACGCGCGGTAGCGGCGCTCGACGTCCTCGTCGCCCGGGAAGTCGGGCTCGTTCTCGGGCGCGATGGTGTTGATGTAGTCCGTGGTGGGCACCATCGGCACGCCGAGGTGGAGCTCCTTGGAGCGCTTGAGGAGGCTGAGCATGACGTCGCGCCCGCGACCCCGGCCCCGCTCCTCGACGAGCGCATCGAGCGACTCGTTCCACTCCGACGTTTCCTCGGGGTCCGAGTCCACGTGACCGACGGAATACGGGTCCTGATCGTTAACAGTCACCCTCGACCTCTCTCTGGGGGCAGATCGTGCCCGAGACATCACTCTCATGAAGCGGTGCGGATCCGCGGATCCGGGGCTCGGATGACGAGCCGCGCGCGGGCACCTCCGTCAGCCTAGCGATTCCCGTGCCCCGAACCTGGAATCGCACTGTGGTGATCCACGAGGAATGGGCGCCGACGACTGTAGGAGAGCGCCAGACGGGACGCGTCGACCGGCCCGTGATCGGGGGAGACGGGCCGTTCCTTGGAGTCTGCGCGGAGCGGGTCTAGCATTGCCCCTCGTGCTCGCGCGACTCTCGTGCGCACGGAAGGACATCGGACCGATGGCTCTCGAGAAGCTGACCCTGGCTCCCGACTTCGAACTCGCGAACCAGTACGGCGAGCGCATCCAGCTGGGCGACTTCCACGGGCGGCGCAACGTCGCCCTGGTGTTCTTCCCCCTCGCCTTCTCCGGCACCTGCACGGGCGAGTTCTGCGCGCTGCGCGAGAACCTCTCCCTCTTCGAGCACGCCGACGTGGAGCTGATCGGCATCTCGGTCGACTCCAAGCACACGCTGCGCGCCTGGGGCGAGAAGCAGGGCTACGACTTCACGCTCCTCTCCGACTTCTGGCCGCACGGCGATGTCGCCAAGCAGTACGGCGTGTTCACCGAGGCGAAGGGCTACGCGACCCGCGCGACCTTCCTGATCGACAAGGCCGGCGTCATCCGGGACACGTTCATGACCGCCCCGGGCGAGGCGCGCTCGATCGACGCCTACCGCGCCGCGATCGACGCGCTCGCCCCCGCGCACGTCTGACCCTCCGGAGGCGGACCGCCCCGGTCGTCAGCTGAGGATGTTGACGGCCCGCGAGATCACGAGAGCCAGCAGGACGAATCCGGTGAACGCCTCGGCGATCATCAGGAGCTTCATCCGGCTCGACAGCGGCATCGTGTCGGTCGGGCTGAACGCCATGGTGTTCGTCGTCGAGACCGAGAGGTAGTCGACGAAGCCGGGCCGCCAGTCGGCGCGCTCGGAGGAGGTCGCGGCGACCTCGGGCGCGGTGTCGCGGTAGGTGTCCTGCGGGAAGGCGAAGTCGGCCGCCGGCAGCTCGGTGCGGGGAAGCGTTCCGCGGGCGACCGGACCGCCGCGGTCGAGCTCCCAGAACAGCAGCGCGTACGCGACGACGTTGGTGACCCAGACCTGGAGCGCGGTGAGCAGCAGCGGAGGGCCGTCGGCCGTCCCGTCGACGAGGTCGATCACCACGGCGACCACGTTCACCTGGTTCGCCACGGCGAGCACGACCGCCAGGGCGATGGAGACCCCGCGCGACCAGCGCGTCTCGCTGTCGAGCCGGTGCGGGTTGACGACGAACAGCGGCACGAGCAGCGCGAGCGTGATGCCGGCGGCGACGAGGCGGACCACCGAGGTGTCGGCGCTGTGGCCGGCCACGTTCAGTGCGACGGCCACCAGGATCGCGGCGGAGGCGGGCCAGCGGCTCTCGGCGCGCCGCCTCGCCCGGGAGTCGCTGTCGGCGGTCATGTGCCGAGGCTAGTGCCCGCAGGGGGCCGCTCCGCCTGCCGTAGGATCGAGTCGATCGTCCGCGGGTGCTCCCGCGACGGGGGCCTTTAGCTCAGTTGGTAGAGCGCCACGTTTACACCGTGGATGTCATCGGTTCGAGCCCGGTAGGGCCCACCACATCCGACGATCGGACACTGCGCGTCAGCGGGACTGGCGGCGCTTGTAGGGCTTCGGCTGGCCCTTGACGATCGGGGCGCGCCCGGTTCCCTTGGAGGCCTTGGCCTTGCCTCCCGACTTCGGGGCCGCCTCCGGCTCGTCGCCGAGCGCGGCGAGCTCCTCGCGGGCCGAGGCGAGGCGCTGCCGCCCGGCCGCGGTGAGGGTCGTGGCGGCGGCACCGGACTCGAAGAGCGGCTTGCCGAGGTCGAGCTCGACGGCGGCGACGGAGGAGTCGAGCTTCCGCCGCGAGATGCCGAGGCGCTCGGCGGCGCGCACGAAGTGCAGCTCCTCGGCGACCGCCACGAAGTGGCGCAGCTGGCTGATCTTCATCCCGAACCCTTCACGGCCGCTCCCTGCGGCACGACCACGGTACGCGGTCCGGGAGGGGGCGCCGACCGCCGGGAGCGCCACCAGGAGCAGCGACGACCCGTCGATCCGCGCCAGAGGCCCCGGCGGACATTGCCGGACGGAGGCGGGAGGCCTACGGTCGCGCCCGTGGGCGGTCCCGAAGCCGGCCACGGAGAGAGGCCGACGTGGGCGCGCTCATCTACAGCTCGATCGCGTCGCTCGACGGCTACGTGAACGACGCGGACGGCGGATTCGCCTGGGCGGAGCCGCGACCCGCCGTGCACCGCTTCATCACGGAGCGCGAGGGGCGGGTGCGCACGTACCTGTACGGGCGGCGCATGTACGAGGTCATGCGCGCGTGGGAGCAGACCTGGGCCCTCGCTGAGGAGTTCGCGTTCATCCGCGACTTCCAGGAGATGTGGCGGGCGGCCGACAAGGTCGTGTACTCGACGACACTGGAGTCGGCCGAGACCCGCCGCACCCGCGTCGAGGGCGGGTTCGACCCGGTCGTCGTCGCCGCGCAGGTCAGCGCCGCCGACCACGACGTCTCGATCGGCGGGCCGACCCTCGCCCGGCACGCGCTGCTCGCCGGGATCGTCGACGAGGTGCAGGTCTACACGGTGCCGGTGGCGGTGGGCGGCGGGACCCACTTCCTCCCGTGCGGGTTCCACGCGCGCCTCGACCTGCGCGAGGAGCACCGCTTCGCCGACGGCACGGTCTTCACGCGCTACAGCGTGCGGCGCTGAGACCGGCTACTCGGCGCCGACCAGCGCGGCGATCCGCGAGGCGAGCCGGGCGCCCTGAGCGCGTCCGGCGCGGGCGGAGGCGGCGCGGACGGACGGGTCGAGCGAGTTCGGGCCGAAGGCGCGCACCGACTCCTCGTCGGCGTAGAGCACCTCGACCCGCGAGTCCGCGAGGGCGTCGAGCTCGCCGGTCGGGATCAGGCCCGCGCCGGGCGTGCCGACTCCCGGCAGCGGAGTGACGATCAGGACCCAGTCGGCTCCCGCGGCGAGGTCGGCGTTGCTGCCGGAGCGCACGCCGCCGTCCATGTAGCGGACGCCGTCGATGCTGACGGGAGGCCAGACCCCGGGGACGGCGCAGCTGGCGGAGATCGCGTCGACGAGGCCGACACCGCTCTCGCGGTCGAACACGCGCAGCTCACCGGTGGCCGTGTCGACCGCGGTGATGAGCAGACGCTGCTCGGGCCAGTCGGCGTCGCCCACGCGGGCCGAGATGACGGCCCGGCGCGTGTCCTCGGGGAGCGTCTCGGCCTCGAGCGCGAGGGTGCCGATGCGGCGCCGCGCGTCCTGGGGCGAGGTCGCGCCCTCGACGGCCGCGGCGAAGAGGGCCTGGAGGCGCTCACCGTCGACGTCCGCTCCGATCTCGGCGGACTCCTCCTGGAGCTGGGCCTCGTACGACTCGTCGAGGCCGGTGCCGGTGCTCAGCTGCGCGGCGACCGCGGAGCCCGCGGAGGTGCCGATGAAGGTCGTCGACGGATCGAGCAGGAGGCGGGCCGCCTCGGGGGAGGCGTCTGCGAGGCCGCGGAGGACGCCGAGCTCCCAGGCGATTCCGGCGAGGCCGCCGCCGGCGAGGACGAGTGCACCAGGCATGGGGGAGGTCCTTTCGATCAGGATCAGGAGGGGGCGGGCGCTGCGGAGCGCCGCAGCACCAACGCTGTCACATCGTCGTGCGCGTCGTCTGCGAGAGCATGCAGACGCTCGAAGAGAGCGGGGTCGTCGTTGCTCCGCACCAGCTCGGCGAGACGGTCGAGCGCGTCGAGGCGCCCGCCGAAGACGTCGAGCAGGCCGTCGCTGCAGGAGAAGAGCGCGTCGCCGGGGGCGAGCACGCGCTGCTCCTCCTCCCAGGAGACGTCGGCGGCGATGCCGAGCGGGACGCCGGTGGAGGCGAGCCGCTCCGTGGTGCCGTCGGCGCGCAGCAGGAGGGTGAGGCCGTGGCCGCTGTCCACGAACGCGACGGCGCCGCTCGCGAGGTCGACCCGGGCGATCAGCGCGGTCGCGAACATCCCGGTCGCGGTCAGGTCGGGCAGGAGCTGGCGGTTGACGGCCTCGACGGCTGCCGCGGGAGGGAGCTCCGGCCGCGCCTGGAACGCGGAGCGGATCGCGGAGGCGACGATCGCCGCCGACACTCCCTTGCCCATCACGTCGACCAGCTCGAGGGAGAGGTCGTCCCCGCTGCGGCGCCACGCCGTGTAGTCGCCGGCGACGTCGTGCAGCGGCGTGGTCAGCGAGTCGAGCGTCCACTCGCCGAGGTCGAGGCGCGGGGGCCAGAGCCGCTCCTGCGTCTCGCTCGCGCGTCCGGAGAAGGCGATCTCGCGCAGCTCCCGCTCCGCCCACCGGCCGAGGTCCTCGAGGATCTCGCGCTCCTCCTCCGAGAAGCCGCGCGCCTCGCTGTCGATGATGCAGATCGTGCCGACGCGGAGGCCGTCCCCGACGACGAGCGGGCGGCCCGCGTAGAAGCGCACGTGAGGGGATCCGGTGACGACTCCGCGGTCGGCGAACCGCGGATCGGCGGTGGCGTCCTCGACGACGAGGATGTCGCCCTGCTGGACCGTGACGTCGCACATCGAGTCGGCGCGCAGCATCCTGCTCGCCCGCGCCGAGCGCTGGGGCGACTTCGTGAACTGCGTCGACTCCTCGAGGATGTTGATCTCGGCGAGGGGGACGCGCAGGAGCCGGCGGGCGATGCGGGTGATCCTGTCGAAGCGCTCCTGGGGGGTGCTCAGGCCGATCCCGAGCTCGGCGATCGCGGCGAGGCGGGCGCGCTCGGTCGGCTCGCTCACGTGCGGGTCCGGGCGAGTGCCCAGAGGTTCTGCCCGTCGACACGGCGGTAGGAGAACTCGGTGACGAGGGCGTGGATGAACGGGATGCCGCGGCCTGCCTCGTCCCACTCGTCCGGCATGTCGCGGGGGTCGGCGACCTCGGCGGGCGCCTCCTCGGCGGAGTCGTTGAGCGAGGCGCGCAGCTCGGTCGCGTCGACGCGGATCTCGACCAGGCAGATGATGTGCCGGTACGACCGGGCGTGCTGGACGATGTTCGAGGTCAGCTCGACCAGCGCGGTCTCGAACGACATCCGGTCGACCGGCGCGACGCCCGGCTCCTCGAGCCACAGCTCCTCGAGCGCCTCGTGGACGGCGGTGACGCCGTCCTCGGGCGGCGTGCGCACGACGAAGGAGCGCTCAGGCACGGTAGGCCTCCTCGACGGTCTCGGCGCTCCCGAGCAGGCGGTCGAGGTTGGACAGGCCGAGCACCATGGCGGGCTGCTCGCCGGCGGCGGCCACGCGCAGCTCGCCGCCCGCCTTCCGCGCCTCCTTGAGTCCGGCGACGAGGACGCCGAGCCCGGACGAGTCGAGGAACTCGACGGCCGCCAGGTCGACGACCACGCGGACCTCTCCCGCCTCGAGCGCGCGCTGGAGGACCGCTTCGAGCTCCCACGCCGTGGACAGGTCGAGCCGGCCGACGGGGCGGATCACCACGATGTCGGGCTCGATCCGCTCGGTGCTGATCCTCGAGCTGGGCTCCATGGTGTCCTCCTGACGGGACGGCACGCGGTTCCGCAGGGCTCGGAGACGTGGTGAGGACGCGGTCGGGCGCGCGACCGAGGGGCTCCGGATCCGATGCGGGGGTGAATCGGGGAGTTCGTCCGCCTCCGACCGTACAAGGGAACGGGGCGCCCCGTGGGAGGCGTGACCGCATCCGCGCTGCGACACGCGGTGCGCGGCCCCGGGAGGAGGCTCCGCTCAGCCCCTCGCGGCGGCGAGAGCGTCGGCGGCGAGCCTCACGGAGGTGTCTCGGCCGGTCAGCCAGAGCGGCACGGAGCGGGCGCGGAGGCCCGCCGACTCGAGCGCCGGGACCGCGTCCGCGTCCTCCTCGCCGACGAGCCAGGCGTCGAGGAGGCCGCCCCCGCTCCGGGCTCCGTAGTGCCGGCCGACGGCCTCGGCGGAGGTCTCGACGCCGATCGCTCTGAGGCAGGCGTCGGCCATGCCGCGCACCACCGCGCCTCCGATGACGGGGGAGACGCCCACGACGGGTGCGGAGGTCCGGCGGAGGGCGTCCGCGATCCCGGGCACTCCGAGGATCGTGCCGATCGAGACGACGGGATTGGAGGGGGCGACGAGCACCGCGTCGGTGTCGGCGATCGCCTCCAGCACGCCCGGGGCGGGGCGGGCGCTCTCCACCCCCTGCTGGACGAAGCGGCGCGCGGGCGCTGACGCCCGAAGCCGCACCCACCACTCCTCGAAGTGGAGGAGCCGCACGCCCTCGCCGGGAAGGTCGACCTCGACGTGGGTCTCGACGTCCTGGTCCGACATCGGCAGCAGGCGGACCCCCAGCGGCCAGCGGGCGGTGATCCGCGCGGTCGCCTCCGAGAGGGTGAGGCCGTCGCGCAGCATCGAGCTGCGGGCGATGTGGGTGCCGAGGTCGAGGTCGCCCAGGGTGAACCACGGCCAGCCGACGCCGAAGGCGGTGAGCTCGGCCGAGACCCGCTCGCTCTCGCCGGCCCGCCCCCAGCCGCGCTCCGTGTCGTTCACTCCGCCGAGCGCGTAGGTGATCGAGTCGAGGTCGGGGCAGACCTTGAGGCCGGTGAGCCACATGTCGTCGCCGGTGTTGACGACGACGGTGATCTCGCTCGCCTCGCCGCCGGCGGCCTCGAGATCGCGGAGGTGCTCGCGGACCGCCGAGGTGAAGCGGGCGCCGCCGACGCCTCCGGCCAGGATCGTGATGCGCATCCGCCCACGCTAGCGGCACCGACGGATTCCTCCCCCGGCGAGCCTTAATGCTGCGGATCCGCGCCGGAAACACCGGGGAAACGTCGAACCCCGACGATGAAGCCCTGTCCCCGGAGCCGGACGGTCCGTCATTGCCTTCGGGCCCGGCGGGGACCACAGTGGGTCCACGTCCCCGGCTCCGCACCGCCCGGCGGAGCACACCGGAGCCGGACAGGGACGCCCGAGCATGGAGGTACCGATGACCATCGTCCGCGCAGCGATCACCCAGACGACCTGGACCGGCGACAAGGAGTCGATGCTCGACAAGCACGAGCGGATGGCCCGGGACGCCGCAGCCGACGGCGCGCAGATCGTCTGCTTCCAGGAGCTGTTCTACGGCCCGTACTTCGGCATCACCCAGGACAAGAAGTACTACCGCTACGCCGAGCCCGCCGACGGGCCGATCGTGCAGCGCTTCGCGGCCCTCGCGAAGGAGCTGGGCGTGGTGATGATCCTCCCGATCTACGAGGAGGAGCAGACCGGCGTCTACTACAACACCGCGGTCGTGGTCGACACCGACGGGACGATCCTCGGCAAGTACCGCAAGCACCACATCCCGCACCTGGACCGCTTCTGGGAGAAGTTCTACTTCCGGCCCGGGAACCTCGGCTACCCGGTCTTCGACACCGCCGTCGGCAAGGTCGGCGTCCACATCTGCTACGACCGCCACTTCCCGGAGGGCTGGCGGGAGCTGGGCCTGAACGGCGCCCACCTCGTCTTCAACCCCAACGCCACCAAGCCCGGCCTGTCGAACCGCCTCTGGGAGGTCGAGGGCCCGGCGGCCGCGGTGGCGAACGGCTACTTCGTGCTGCAGCCCAACCGCGTCGGCCGGGAGGACAACGAGTACGGCGACCTCGCGGTCGACTTCTACGGCACCAGCCAGATCATCGATCCGCGGGGGGAGTTCGTCGGGGAGCGGGGCTCGGGCGAGGCCGAGGAGATCCTGATCCGCGACCTCGAGATGGACATGGTGCAGGAGATGCGCGACGACTGGCAGTTCTACCGGGACCGCCGGCCGGAGTCGTACACCAGCATCCCGAAGCCGTGACCGCAGACCGAGACGGGGAAGACCGATGAAGACCCTCATCACCGGCGGGACGGTCGTCAACGCGACCGGCACCGGAGCCGCAGACGTCCTGATCGACGGCGAGACCATCGCCGCCGTCCTCGCCCCCGGCTCCACGCTGCTGGGCTTCGACCTGGCGGCCCACGTCGACCGGGTGATCGACGCGCGCGGCAAGTACGTCATCCCGGGCGGGATCGACGCGCACACGCACATGGAGATGCCGTTCGGCGGCACCTCCGCCTCGGACACCTTCGAGACCGGCACGCGCGCCGCGGCCTGGGGCGGCACGACGTCGATCGTCGACTTCGTGGTGCAGTACCCGGGCGAGAGCGTCGTCGACCGGTTCCAGGCGTGGCAGGAGAAGGCGGCCGGCAACTGCGCGATCGACTACGGCTTCCACCAGATCCTCTCGGACGTGCAGGACTCCTCGCTCGTCGCGATGGACGAGCTGATGCGCGAGGGGGTGACCAGCTTCAAGCTGTTCATGGCCTACAAGGGCGTGTTCCTCTCGGACGACGGGCAGATCCTCCGGGCGTTCCAGAAGGGCGCGGAGAACGGCGCGATGATGATGATGCACGCCGAGAACGGCGCCCTCATCGACGAACTGGTGAAGCAGACCCTCGCCGCCGGGAACACCGCGCCGTACTTCCACGGCACCTCTCGCCCCTGGCAGGCGGAGGAGGAGGCGACGCACCGGGCGATCATGATCGCCGACCTCACCGGCGCGCCGCTGTACGTGGTGCACGTCTCCGCGAAGCAGGCGGTGGAGCAGATCGCCCAGGCCCGCGACCGCGGCATGAACGTCTTCGGGGAGACCTGCCCGCAGTACCTCTACCTCTCGCTCGAGGAGCAGCTCGGCGCTCCGGGCTTCGAGGGTGCGAAGTGGGTGTGCTCCACGCCGCTGCGCTCGAAGGCGGAGGGGCATCAGCACCACATGTGGCAGTCGCTGCGCACCAACGACATCCAGATGGTCTCGACCGACCACTGCCCCTTCTGCATGAAGGGCCAGAAGGACATGGGGATCGGCGACTTCTCGAAGATCCCCAACGGCATCGGCTCGGTGGAGCACCGGATCGACCTGATGTACCAGGGCGTGGTGTCGGGGCAGATCTCCCTGCCGCGCTGGGTCGAGCTCACCTCGACCACCCCGGCGCGGATGTTCGGGATGTACGGGAGGAAGGGCGTCATCCAGCCCGGGGCCGACGGCGACGTCGTCGTCTACGACCCGAGCGGGCACACCTCGATCGGGATCGGCGAGGGCCGAAGCCACCACATGAACATGGACTATTCGGCCTGGGAGGGCTTCGAGATCGACGGCCACGTCGACACGGTGATCTCCCGCGGCAGGGTCGTCGTCGACGACGGCTCCTACGTCGGCACGAAGGGCGACGGGGCGTACATCCCGCGCGGTCTGAGCCAGTACCTGATCTGAGCCGGCACCCGATCCGAGCCAGCACCTGATCGAGCAGAAGGAACCCCATGGACTTCGGAGTCGTCCTCCAGACCAACCCGCCCGCCTCGCGCACCGTCGCGCTCGCCGTCCTCGCGGAGACGCACGGCTTCGACTACGCGTGGACCTTCGACTCGCACCTGCTCTGGCAGGAGCCCTACGTGATCTACTCGCAGATCCTCGAGAGGACGCACCGGATCACGGTCGGCCCGATGGTCACCAACCCCGCCACGCGCGACTGGACGGTCATCGCCTCGCTGCACGCGACGCTCAACGAGATGTACGGGAACCGCACGGTGTGCGGGATCGGACGCGGCGACTCGGCGGTGAGGGTGACCGGAGGAGCTCCGACGACGCTCAAGACGCTGCGGGAGTCGATCCACGTCATCCGCGAGCTCGCCAACAGCCGTCCGGTCGAGTACAACGGCCAGACGCTGCAGTTCCCGTGGAGCCGGGGCTCGTCCCTGGAGATGTGGGTGGCCGCCTACGGCCCGCTCGCCCTGAAGCTCGCGGGCGAGGTCGGCGACGGCTTCATCCTGCAGCTGGCCGACGTGGACATCGCGCGCTGGATGATCGGCGCCGTCAAGGAGGCGGCGGCGAACGCCGGCCGGGATCCCGGGTCGCTGCAGTTCTGCGTCGCGGCGCCGATGTACATCGGCACCGACCGGGAGCACATGCGCGACCAGTGCCGCTGGTTCGGCGGGATGGTCGGTAACCACGTGGCCGACATCGTGGGCCGCTACGGCGCCTCCGGAGCGGTGCCGCAGGCGCTGACGGACTACATCGCCGGGCGCGAGGGCTACGACTACAACGAGCACGGCCGCGCGGGCAACAGCCACACCGCCTTCGTGCCGGACGAGATCGTGGAGCGCTTCTGCGTGCTGGGCACGGCGGACGAGCACATCGAGAAGCTCCGGGCGCTCGCCGACATCGGCGTGACGCAGTTCGCGGGCTACCTCCAGCACGACAACAAGGAGGAGACGCTGCGCGTGTACGGCGAGCGGGTCATCCCGGAGCTGCGCGAGCACATCGTGGCCCGCGCATGAGACCGGCCCTCGCGCGCGGGCTCGTGCTCGGCGCCGGCGGGCTGCTCCTGCTCGCGCTGGTGTGGGAGGGCTGGAAGGCGCTCGGGCCCGAGGCCGGGGTGGTCGTCGGAGGAGTCACGGTGCTCCCGCGCACGAGCGCCATCGCGATGCCCCACCTCTGGGAGATCGCGGCCCGGCTCGGCGAGCCGGTCACCGGAGCGCGGAACGCCCCGGCGCTCTGGTCGGCCGTCCTGGGGGCGAGCGCCTTCTCGCTCGGGATCGCCGCGGTCGGCTGGGTCGTCGGCACGGTCGTGGGGCTGCTCCTGGCTCTCCTGATGCAGCGGTTCCGCACGGCGGAGTCGGCGGTGCTGCCCTGGATCGTGCTGAGCCAGACGGTGCCCCTGATCGCGATCGCCCCACTGGTGCGGCGCTGGGGGTCGCAGCTCGAGCTCGGTCCGGTGACCTGGGAGAACTGGATGTCGGTGGCCCTGATCGCCTCCTACCTCGCGTTCTTCCCCGTCTCGATCGGGGCGCTCCGCGGGCTCGGCTCGCCGGCGGCCCACCAGGTCGAGCTGATGCATGTGTACGGCGTCGGCTGGTGGAAGACGCTGGTGCGCCTGAGGCTGCCGGCGAGCGTGCCCTACCTGCTGCCGGCCCTCCGGCTCGGAGCGGTCAGCGCCGTCGTCGGCACGATCGTCGCCGAGGTCTCGATCGGCCTGCGCGGCGGGATCGGCCGCATGATCATCGAGTTCGCCTCCGCTGCCGGAGGCGACCCCGCCAAGCCCTGGGCGCCGATCCTCGGGGCGGTGCTGGTGGGCCTCGCGGCCGCCGGCGCCGTCGCCCTGCTCGGCACCCTCCTCCGTCCGTACCGCCGAGGGGAGCAGCCCGCATGAGCACTGCAGGATCCGCGGTCGTCGTCGACTCGGTCACGAGGACCTTCGCCACCGCCCGCGCCGCGAGCGTCACGGCGCTCCAGGACGTCTCGCTCGAGGTGGCCGTGGGGGAGTTCGTCTCGCTGATCGGTCCGTCCGGCTGCGGCAAGTCGACGCTGCTGCGGCTGATCGCCGACCTCGACGAGCCGGACTCCGGGTCGATCGCCGTGTTCGGCAAGACAGCCCGGCAGGCGAGGCTCGACCAGGACTACGGGATCGCGTTCCAGCAGGCGGGCCTCCTGCCGTGGCGCACGATCCGGGCGAACATCGCCCTGCCGCTGGAGCTGCACGGCGTCGCCGCGACCGCCCGGCGCTCGCGCGTCGACGAGCTGCTGGCGCTGGTCGGGCTCGGCGACTTCGCCGACTCCTACCCGGACCAGCTCTCCGGCGGGATGCAGCAGCGCGTCGCCATCGCGCGGGCGCTCGCCGAGAGCCCGCGCCTGCTCCTCATGGACGAGCCGTTCGGGGCGCTCGACGAGATGACCCGCGAGCGGATGCAGACGGAGCTGCTGCGGATCCGGCGCGAGACCGGCGCCGCCGTCGTCTTCGTCACCCACTCGATCCCGGAGGCGGTGTTCCTCTCGGACCGCGTCGTGGTGATGTCGCCGCGGCCGGGCAGGATCCGCGACGTCCTCCCGGTCGGACTCCCCGGAGCATCCGAGCGCGACGCGGCGGTCAGGGAGGACACGGCGTTCTTCCGCGACGTGAGCGCCGTGCGCGAGCTGCTGCACGGGGATCCCGCCGCCGTGCCGCGCGGAGTGGAGAACCGGTGAGCACGACCGCGCTGGCGCGCAGCGTGCTCGCGCCGGTCGTGCTCGGGATCGCCGCGGTCCTGCTCTGGCAGGCCGGGGTCACCGCTCTGGCGATCCAGCCGTTCGTGCTCCCGTCGCCGCTGGCGATCGGACGGGAGTTCGCCGCGAACCTCGGCTCCGTCGCCGAGGGCAGCGCGGTGACCGGCCGCAACGCGCTGGTCGGCCTGCTGGTCGGCGCGGTGCTGGCGGTCGTGGTCGCCGGGCTCTCGGCGCTCGCGCGGGTCTTCGACGGACTGGTCGCGCCGATCGTGGCCGCGGCCGCCGTCGTGCCGATCGTCGCCCTCGCTCCGGTGCTCTACACGATGTTCGGAGCGAACGCCGAGACCGCGAGGCAGCTCGTCGCGGCGCTCGCCGTGTTCGTGCCGGTGTACGTGACGACGCTGCGCGGGCTGCGGCAGGCCGCTCCGGTGCACCGCGACCTGCTGAAGGCCTACGCGGCGACCCCCTGGCAGACCGCCCGCACGATCACGCTGCCGGGAGCAGTGCCCTACGTCTTCACGGGGCTCCGCATCGCCTCCTCGCTCGCGGTGATCTCGGCGCTGGTCGCCGAGTACTTCGGCGGACCCGTGGGCGGGCTCGGCAAGTCGATCACGACGGCGGCCTCGGGCAGCGACTACGCGCTCGCCTACGCCTACGTCCTGGGCGCTGTGCTCGTCGGCCTCGCGTTCTACTGCGTGACGGCCGCGCTCGAGGCGTTCGCGCTGCGCCGCAGCCGGCTGCGCTGAGCGCGGCGCCGCGCGTCCCCGCACCCTCCTCGATCCTCCCGATTCCCGATTCCCGACTCCCGATTCCCGACTCCGCCCGCACCATCAGCGCCACCTGCACCACAGCACCACCTGCACCGCCGCACCACGGGCGCGCCGCACCGGCGACCCCGCAGACCGCACCAGGAGGACCCGTGACCAGACGCACCCGCATCACCCTGACGACCGCCGCCTCCGCGGCCGTGGGCCTCGCGCTCACCGGCTGCAGCGCCTCCGGCGGCTCCGACCCGGGGTCGGACTCCGGCTCCGGCGGCCTCACGCCGGTCACCCTGCAGCTGCAGTGGGTGGCCCAGGCGCAGTTCGCCGGGTACTACGCCGCGCTCGACCAGGGCTACTACGAGGACGAGGGCCTCGACGTGACGATCGCCGAGGGAGGCGGCGACATCGTCCCCCAGGACGTGCTCGCCTCGGGCGACGCGGACTACGCCATCTCCTGGGTGCCCAAGGTCCTCGGCTCGATCGAGCAGGGGGCCGGGATCACCGACGTCGCGCAGATCTTCGAGCGCAGCGCCACCACGCAGATCTCCTTCAAGGACAAGGGGATCACCTCGCCCGCCGACCTCGCCGGGAAGAGCGTGGGCAGCTGGGGCTACGGCAACGAGTGGGAGCTGTTCGCCGGCATGCAGAAGGACGGCGTCTCCCTCGACGACATCTCGCTGGTGCAGCAGCAGTTCGACATGAACGGCTTCCTCGCGGGCGACATCGACGCGGCCCAGGCGATGACCTACAACGAGTACGCCCAGGTCCTCGAGACCGTGAACCCCGCCACAGGCGAGCTGTACCGGCCGGACGACCTGAACGTCATCAGCTGGAACGACATCGGGACCGCGATGCTCCAGGACGCGATCTGGGCGGACGCGGGCAGGCTCGCCGACGACGACACGTACGCCGAGCAGACGGTCGCCTTCATCAAGGCCTCGATCAAGGGCTGGATCTTCGCGAAGGACGACCCGCAGGCGGCGGCCGACATCGTCACCGCGGCCGGATCCACGCTCGGCACCAGCCACCAGCTCTGGATGACCAACGAGGTCAACAAGCTGATCTGGCCCTCGACGAGCGGCGTCGGGATGATCGACGAGGCCGCGTGGCAGCAGACGGTCGACATCGCGAAGGAGACGGAGAACGAGACGGGGGCGACGATCATCAGCGCGGACCCGCCCGCCACCGCCTACTCGAACGAGTACGTCGAGAAGGCGCTCGCGGAGCTCGCCGACGAGGGAGTGGACACGAGCGGTGCCGACTACGCGCCGATCGACGTGACGCTGGAGGCCGGCGGCGCCTGAGCCCGAACTCCGCCCCTCCCGGCTCCTCCCGGCCCCTCCCGCCCCGGAGGGGCCAGGGAGGGGTAGGCTGGATCCTCGTGACTACTTTCAAGAAGACGCCGTTCACCGTGAACGTGCGCGACCTCGTGAGGCGGCCGGGCGAGATGCGCGAGCACCGCCTCGAGCTCGAGGCGCCGGAGCAGTTCGGCGAGGGGATCGTCGCGGTCCGCAAGGGATCGGCCGTCGATCTCGACGTCCGGCTCGAGTCCGTGCACGAGGGGATCCTGGCCAGTGTCGAGGTGTCGGCGAGGGCCGACGGCGAGTGCAGCCGGTGCCTGACCGACATCTCCCTGCCTGTCGATGTCGAGTTCCAGGAACTTTTCGCGTACTCTTCTGACGAAGCTTTCGACTATGAGGTTCACGACGACCACGTGGATCTTGAACCTCTGGTCAGGGATGCGGTGGTTCTGTCGCTGCCGTTCCAGCCGGTCTGCCGGCCGGACTGTCCGGGCCTCGACCCCGTCACGGGGGAGCGGCTGGCCGATTCCTCCACGCCCGAACCCGAGGCGCCGCGCGACTCCCGGTGGGCCGCGCTCGCAGGGTTGAGCGAGGGGGACGGCGGGGCCGCAGCGCCCGGAGCTTCCACCGACAGAGCTTCCGCAGACAGCGGTGAGGGCGCGACCGCCCTCACTGAATCCGACTAGAGGTAGAGAAGAGAGAATCATGGCTGTTCCCAAGAGGAAGAAGTCCCGCGCGAACACCCACGCCCGTCGTTCGCAGTGGAAGGCCGAGGTCCCCACCCTCGTCAAGACCATCGAGAACGGCAAGGTCGTCTACAGCCTTCCCCACCGCGCCAAGGTCGTCGAGGACTCCGCGGGCACCGCGCTGTTCCTCGAGTACAAGGGCCGCAAGGTCGCCGACGTCTGATCCCGCTCCTGGTCCGCACGGCGCGGGGCGCACCGCCCCTCGACGAACGGACCGCGGTCCATGGTGAACCAGACCTCCGCACGACCCTCCAGCGACGACCGGTCGCGTCTGGAGGCCACGCTCGGCGTGAGCCTCGACGGTGAGCTCTTCGAGCTCGCCCTGACGCACCGGTCGTTCGCTTTCGAGCACGGCGGCATCCCGCACAACGAGCGCCTCGAGTTCCTCGGCGACTCGATCCTCGGGCAGGCCGTGACCGTCATGCTCTACACCGAGTACCCCGCCCTCAGCGAGGGCGACCTGGCCAAGCGCCGGGCGAGCCTCGTCTCGACCGTCGCGCTCGCCGAGATCGCCCGCGGCATCGGCCTGGGCGAGTTCCTCCGCCTCGGACGCGGCGAGGAGCTGACCGGCGGCCGCGACAAGGCGTCGATCCTCGCCGACACCGTCGAGGCCATCATCGGCGCCGTCTACCTGGGCACCGGTCCCGACGCGGCCCGCGACTTGGTGCTGCGCCTGATCGCACCTCTGCGGGCCGATCCGCTCCGCTTCGGCGTCTCGATGGATCCGAAGACGAGCCTCCAGGAGGCGGCCGCCGAGCGCGGTGCGCCGGCCCCGCGCTACGAGATCGCCGCCACCGGCCCCGACCACAACAAGGTGTTCGTCGCCACCGTGATCGTCGGCGGACTCGTCACGGCCCGCGGCGAGGGGACGAGCAAGAAGGCGGCCGAGATGGCCGCCGCGCTCGACGCGTGGACGCGTCTGGCGGCCCCCGGCGCACCCGTCGCTCCCGCGGTCTCGGACTGACCGTGCCCGAGCTGCCCGAGGTCGAGGTGGTGCGGGCGGGTCTCGCTCCCGCGGTCACCGGCTCCCTGGTGACCGGCGTCGAGATCGTCGACGAGCGCTCGCTGAAGCGGCACGTGCATCCGCACGGGACCTTCGAGCGCCTGCTCGTCGGGCGCCGGCTCGAAGCGGCGGTGCGGCGCGGGAAGTTCCTCTGGCTGCCCGCGGGCCGCGACGAGGCGCTGCTGGTGCACCTCGGCATGAGCGGTCAGGTGCTGCTGCGCACGGCGGATGCGGCGCTGCCGCGGCTGGCGCGCATCCGGATCGGGATCGAGCACCCCGAGCACGGCGAGCTCGCCCTGCACTTCGTCGACCAGCGGATCTTCGGCTCGATGGCGGTCGACGCTCTGGTGCCGACCCCGGACGGAGCGCCGGGCGGCTACGCGGGCGAGGAGGCCCGCGGAGGCGGCTGGCTGCGCGCCGTGCCCTCGCAGGTCGCGCACATCGCCCGCGATCCGCTCGACCCCTCCTTCGACCTGGGCTCGGTCGTCGCCTCGCTGGCGAGGAGGAGCAGCGGGATCAAGCGGGCGCTGCTCGACCAGACGCTCGTGAGCGGCATCGGGAACATCTACGCGGACGAGTCGCTGTGGGCGGCGGAGCTGCACCCGGAGCGGCCGAGCTCGTCGCTCGGCGAGGCGCGCATCCGCCGCCTCTTCGCCGAGGTGCGCTCGGTGCTCGAACGGGCGCTGGCCGAGGGCGGCACCAGCTTCGATGCGCAGTACGTGAACGTGAACGGTGCCTCCGGCTACTTCTCGCACAGCCTGCACGCCTACGGGCAGACGGGGAAGCCGTGCGCCCGGTGCGGCGCGGCGATCGTGCGGGTGCCGTTCATGAACCGCTCCTCGCACCTCTGCCCGCACTGCCAGCAACTGCCGCGCTGACGCGCCGGGAGGCGCCGCCTCAGGCGGCGGCGTCGGCGGGCGCCGGAGCGTACCGGGAGTGGACGACGAGCTCGCCCAGCAGCGTCGCGACGAGCGTGATGACGGCGGCTATCGCGAGGCCGAGCCAGAGCCCGACCAGCAGGGCGAGCGCGCCGACTCCGGCACCCGCGGCGATCAGGACGATCGCGGCCGCGCGGCGGAACCACGGCTGACCGGAGCCTCCCGCCAGGCGGGAGTCCGCAGCGAGGCCCGTGATCGTCGAGGTGACGACGACCGTCGTGACGTCCTTGACAGCGAGGTGGCGGGCGGTCGCGGCCTGGAGGCCCATCGCCCCGCCCAGCACGCCGGTGACGGTGAAGGCGAGCGGCTCGGGGTGCTCGGGCACGACCGCGAGCACGATCGCCAGGACGCCGAGCAGGATGCCGACCACCGCGAAGAGCCAGGTCGAGCGCGAGGTCCAGCCCTTCTTCACCGGGCGGAGCACCCGGCCGCCGATCACGGCGCCGATCATGAAGGCGCCCAGCGCGATCAGGGGCCCGACCACGGGCAGGTCGGCCGCGCCGGAGAGGGCCATGCCGAGGATGACGACGTTGCCGGTCATGTTGCCGGCGAAGACGCGGTCGAGCCCGAGGTACCCGACCGCGTCGATGATGCCGGTCGAGAAGGTGAGGGCGAGCATCAGGCCGAGGGTCGCGCCCTCGGAGCGGGTGCGCAGGCGTCGGAGCACAGGAGTCCTGTCGTCGGGGGCGGGTCTGGAGAATCGTGGCACACGCGTGCACATGCTCGAAACACGGCGCGGTTAGGGTCGGACGGCGCGGACGGGCCGCGCGGGAGGCGGACGCGCATGCGGTGGACGGAGTGGGCGGTGCAGCCCGGTGAGGGAGTGCCGCCGGGGGTGGACTACCTGCCGGCCGAGCCGGGTTCGGTGCTGTGGGGGCGCCTGCCGTGCGCGGCGGATGCCCCCGTGCTCACCGTCGACTCGGGGGCCGAGGTCGTCATCGACACGCTCAGCCACGAGGGCGTGCTGGAGGACCAGGGCCGCGATCCGGTCGCCTACTTCGGCCGCCACGGAGTCGCTCCGGAGGGGGTGCTGCGCGACGCGGTCGCGCTCGCCGCGGACGGGCCGTTCCGCGACGGCGAGACGGACGGGCCGCACGTGGTCACGGGGCCGATCGCCGTCCGGGGAGCGCTGCCGGGGGACCTGCTCCGGATGACCCTCCTCGAGGCCGAGCCGCGCGTGCCGTACGGAGTCGTCTCGAACCGGCACGGCCGCGGGGCGCTGCCGGGCGAGTACCCGCTGCAGGAGGGGCCGTTCAGCGTCTTCGCGCGCGTCGACGAGGACGCTCAGGGCGGTCTCCGCGGCGTGATCCCGCTGGTGCCGGGAGGGGAGCGGGCCGCCCGGTTCCCGCTCCGGCCGTTCCTCGGGATCATGGGCGTCGCCGTCGCAGGGGAGGAGCGCCCGCACTCCGTACCGCCCGGTGCGCACGGGGGCAACATCGACATCGCACTGCTGACCGCCGGAACCAGCCTCTACCTTCCCGTGCAGGTCCCGGGCGCGCTCGCGTACGTCGGCGATCCCCACTTCGCGCAGGGCGACGGCGAGGTGGCGCTGACGGCGATGGAGGCGAGCCTGCGCGTCCGGGTGCGACTGGAGGTCGTCCCGCGCGCCGAGGCGATCGCGGCGTTCGGGGAGCTGCTCGGGCCGATGGGGGAGACCGGCGAGTTCCTCGTGCCCACCGGGATGGATGAGGACCTGGACGTCGCCGTGCAGAAGTGCGTCCGCGCGGCCATCGCGCTGCTGGCGGCCCGCTACGGGATGGACCCGGCTCACGCCTACGCCTACCTCAGCGCGGCGACCGACTTCGACATCTCGCAGGTCGTCGACCTGGTGAAGGGCGTGCACGCCCGCGTCCGGACGGCCGACTTCGATGACTGACCCGCGGGTGACGACGCTCGAGGGCGACCTGCCGGACGGGCTGGTGGACGCGGTCCTGGCGTACGAGGCGGCGCTCGGGGCTGACGACGTCGCGGCGCTCGCCGACGCGTTCGTGGACGCGCCGACGACGCTCCGGGGCGACGCCTCCGGACTGCTCGTCGGCCACGCGGTCATCACCGGCTTCCGGGGTCGTCGCGGCGGGGCACCGGTGCGGGAGCTGGTGGAGCTGCACGTGCGGGCGGTCGAGGCGGGCACGGCGCTCGTGGTGAGCGTGAACGCTCCGGCCCGTGGCGGGCGCGGGCTCGTCACGCAGCTGTGGTCGCGCGAGGGCGGGACCTGGCGGGTGCGCGCCGCGCAGGTGCAGGCGCCCTCGCCCGCGCTGGACCCCCGCGTCTGGCGGGCCGTCGGCGTGCCGCTCGTGCCGGCCGCCGGCTCCGGGACCCTCGACGGACTGGACGTCGCGGTCAAGGACCTCTTCGCGATCGAGGGCCAGCGGATCGGCGCGGGAGTGCCGGCCCGCCTCGCTTCCGCGCCGATCGAGGCGGCGACCGCTCCGGCCGTCGCGCAGCTGCTCGCAGCGGGAGCGTCGGTGCGCGGGATCGCTCAGACCGACGAGTTCGCGTACAGCATCGCCGGCCGGAACTCCGGCTACGGGACGCCGCCCAATCCGGCCGTGCCCGGAGCGATCCCGGGCGGATCGTCGAGCGGACCGGCGACCGCCGTGTCGCTCGGGCAGGCCGCCGTCGGGCTGGCGACCGACACGGCGGGATCGATCCGGGTACCCGCCTCCTACCAGGGCCTGTGGGGGCTGAGGACGACCCACGGTGCGGTGCCCGTCGAGGGGCTGCTGCCGCTGGCGCCGAGCTTCGACACCGTCGGGTGGCTGACGCGGGACCTCGGCACGCTGAGGCGGGTGGCCGAGGTCTGCCTGCCGTCCGGCCCGCCGGTGCGGAGTCTCGCGGTGGCGCCGGCACTGCTGGGCGGAGTGGACGCGGCCGTCCGGGCGGCGTTCGGATCGGCCGTCGGGAGGATGAGCACCGAGGAGGTCGAGCTGCCCCCCGTGGCGGAGATGCTCGAGGCGTTCCGGCTCGTGCAGGCGGCGGAGGCGTGGCGGTCGAGCGGCTCGTGGGTCGCGGCGCATCCGGGAGTGCTGGCGGCGGACGTGCAGGCGCGCTTCGACGCGGCCTCGCTCGTCGACGAGCAGACGGAGGCGGCCGCACGGGCGCGGGTCGCGGGGTTCCGGGAGGCGCTCGACCGTGCGCTCGAGGGGCGGGTGCTCCTCCTGCCGTCGACGTCGTCGGTGGCGCCGGCCCTCGATGCGTCGGCCGAGGCGATCGACGCGGCGCGGACGGCGACGCTCGGCCTGACCTGTGTCGCCGGGATCGGCGGGTATCCGGCGCTGTCGGTGCCGCGGTCGAGTGTCGGCGGCGCTCCGGTGGGGCTCTGCCTGGTGGGACCGCGGGGGTCGGATCTCGCACTGCTGGAGCTGGCCGGCATGCTCTGAGAGGGGCCACGCCCGGAGCTCGTTCTCTCCCTCGTCGCGAATCGGGGCGGACGCCGTGACCCGTTCTCCCGCTCGCCGCCTCTCCCTCTCCCTCTCCCTCTCTCTTTCTCTCTCGCTCCGTCCCTCCGTCCCTCCGTCCCTCCGTCCCTCGTCGTGGATCCGAGGCGGAAGCTGCGCCGTCGTGGCCGAGTCGCTGCGCTGACCGCTGTCCTCGAGTGCGATCTCAGCGGTGAGCAGGGGCGCCGCGCCCGGAGGGTGGAACGAGCCCGGGTGCAGCGAGTGCGGGCTCGGTGGACCGGTTCGTCGGCGGGCGCGTCGGACGACCGTCTTCCACGGCTCGGCCCTCGGCTGAGACAGGCCGGTGGATCGGACCCGCGCGGCGCGAGCGGGCGTGCACGAGCACGCCCGCTGGAGCACGCGCTGGAGCATGCCCGCAGGAGCGCGGCTCCTTCCGCCGTCAGAACGGGGGCGGCGCATCGCTGAAGCTCGGCCTGCGCCGCGGCGGGGCTGGCGGCGCGGGCGGATCGGGTGGACGGGTGACCACGCGGCGGCCCGTGGGGGTGGTCCAGTCGGCCGATCCGTCGGGGTGGAGCGTGTAGGTCCAGCGGTCGCCGTGGCGGACGTGGTGGTGGGCGACGCAGAGCGACGCCAGGTTGTCGAGGGCGGTGGCGCCTCCGTGACGCCACTCGAGCGTGTGGTCGGCCTCGGCGGTCGCCGCGGGCCGGGTGCAGCCGGGGAAGCGGCATGTCCGGTCGCGCAGCTGGAGGGCGAGGCGCATCCGCGGGGGAGGGAGGCGGTGCGTGCGTCCGACGGAGACCACGGCGCCCGTGCTCGGATGGGTGAGCACCGGGGTGACGGCCGAGTCGGCTCCGAGGAGCTCGCGCGCGACGCCGGCCGGGATGAGGCCGTAGCCGTCCAGTTCCGCGGGGGTCTCGTCCTGCCCGGCCGCGGTGCTCGCGGCGAGGGTCAGACGCACCTCGGCCCGGATGCCGCGAGCGGACGTGCGCGGACGCTCGTCGCCCGGCGCCGTGCCGGACACATCGCCGTCGCAGAGCAGGTCGACCAGGGCGTCGGCCCGCAGCTGCGCGAGCGTGCGCTTCTCCGCTGCACCGCTCCCGTCGCGGAGGGTGCGGGCGATCCGGTCGAGCCGCGCGAGCGCACCGAAAGCGGCCGGAGCGGGGAGGGTCGCGCAGAGCGTGGCCAAGCCGTCCTGCTCGGGCGAGACCCGGACCGACCGGTCCTCCCGAGCGCGGGCGTGCCGGTCGGCCAGAGGACTCTCGTGGAGTTCGTCCCGCAGCCGGGCGAGGCGTCGCCGCAGCTGGGTCGGCGTCATCGAGGCGGCCAATCCCGCGGCGCGCTCGTCGAACTCCGGGAGGGTGGCCGGCGGCAGGGTGGCCGCGACTCCGCAGATGATCTGCCCCGCCTCCCAGCGCAACCGCGCCTCGGCCAGCGCGGCGCGCGTGCAGGGCAGGTGGTCGACCAGCAGGCGGGCGTGCTCGAGGTCGCGCGCGGCCACCCGCTCGGACACGGCGAGCGCGACGGCGAGCTCGGCCCGGACGGAGCGCTCCACGAGGTCGCGCGACTCGGCGGGAGACCCGCCGCGCGCGAACGCCTTCGGGCGACGCAGAGCAGCCGTGTACGCCTCGTGCAGCGCCTCGGCGGAGACGAGGTGGAGCGGAGCCGCGGAGCGGGCGAGCAGCGACGCGCGGCCGCCGAGGGCGCGGACCTCCTCGAGTCCCTGCCGCATCCCATCCGCCATACTCGTATTGAACCAGCGACCACCGACACGCGGGCAGCAGATGCGCCCGATCGGGAGGACCCGCTTCCGGAAGACGTCTGTGGAGGAGCGTCTGTCGAGAATCTCGACCCCCGCCATACCGCGAAACACCGGCGAAACGTCCGTCGCATAGGCTCTCCGGGTGAAACGACTGTTTCTCTCCCGCTCGTGAAGAGGTGGCTCATGACCGCGCCCGCACCGTTCCTCCCCGTCGATCCGCCGCCTCGCCTGCTGATGGGGCCGGGCCCGATCAACGCGGATCCGCGCGTCCTGCGTGCGATGTCGGCGCAGCTGGTCGGACAGTACGACCCGTTCATGACGGCGACGATGACGGAGACGCAGGAGCTGTACCGGCAGGTGTTCCGCACCCGCAACGAGAAGACGATGCTCGTCGACGGCACGAGCCGTGCGGGCATCGAGGCGGCGCTGGTCTCGATGCTGGAGCCGGGCGACCGCGTGCTCGTGCCGGTGTTCGGGCGGTTCGGGCACCTCCTCCGGGAGATCGCGGAGCGCTGCGGCGCGGAGGTGCACGTGATCGAGGCCGAGTGGGGGCAGGTCTTCCCCGTCTCGGCGATCGCCGAGGCCCTGGACCGGGTGAAGCCGAAGATGCTGGCCGTGGTCCACGGCGACACGTCGACCACCATGGCGCAGCCGCTGGAGGAGCTCGGCGCCCTCTGCGAGAAGCACGGCGCCCTCTTCTACACCGACGTCACCGCCTCCCTCGCGGGCAACGCCTTCGCGACCGACGAGCTCGGGCTCGACGCGGTCACCGCGGGGCTCCAGAAGTGCCTGGGCGGCCCGTCCGGATCGGCTCCCGTCACCTTCTCGGAGAAGGCCGTCGCGGTGATCGAGTCGCGCAGGAGCATCGAGGCGGGGATCCGCGACGAGGGCGACACTGTCAGCGCCCGCCGCGTCCGCTCCAACTACTTCGACCTCGGGATGATCTTCGACTACTGGGGGCCGCGCCGCCTCAACCACCACACCGAGGCGACCACGATGCTCTACGGCGCGCGCGAGTGCGCCCGCATCGTCGTCGAGGAGGGCCTGGACGAGACGGTCGCCCGCCACGCGCTGCACGGGTCGGCGATGCTCGCCGGAGTCCGCGGCCTCGATCTCGAGGTGTTCGGCGACGTCGGGCACAAGATGACGAACGTCGTCGCGGTGCGCATCCCGCAGGGCGTGAACGGTGACGCGGTGCGCGGGGAGATGCTCGCCGACTTCGGCATCGAGATCGGCACGTCCTTCGGGCCGCTGCACGGGAAGGTCTGGCGCATCGGCACGATGGGCTACAACGCCCGGACGGACGCGGTGCTGACCACCCTGGCGGCGCTGGAGGCGGTGCTGCGCCGCGCGGGCGCCTCCGTGCCGGTGGGCGGCGGAGTCGCGGGGGCCTACGAGGTCTACGGGGCGGCACGCGCATGACCGGCACCACCACGGACCCCGCCACCACGAC
>NZ_PSWH01000016.1:0-77841 GCF_002932105.1 Rathayibacter sp. AY1C1
CCCCAGATCGAGAGCGTGCGGCCGGTCGGCTCCCTCCGCAGACCCAGGATGCCGAAGACGAGGCCCGCGGCGCTCGCCCCGGCGCCCTCGACCCCGTTCTCGCTCACCAGCCTGATCCTCGGCGTCACCTCCGTCTTCTTCGGACTGACCGTGATCGCTCCGGCCGCGGGCCTCGTCTTCGGCATCCTGGGTCTGCGGAGGGAGCCGACCGGCCGCACGCTCTCGATCTGGGGCATCGTGCTCAACTCCGTCATGCTCGGCCTCGTCCTGCTCTTCGCGATCGCCGTGCTCGTCGTGGTCGTGCTCGTGCCGCTCGCGGCCCTCGCATCGGGCAGCGACTACCGCTGATCCGCCGCTTCCCGCGTCCCGCGCCTCCTGTCCGCTCCGGCGGCGGGAGGCGCGGTCGTTCCGCGCCCGCCGAGCGGACGCTCCGCGCCCGCGTCCGCCGCCGCCCCGTACCCCGGCGATAGGCTGGCCGCGCAGTTCGCGAGCCCCCTGCACCCTCCGGGGCCGCACGACGACAGCAACGGAGCTGGACGTGCCCCTCGCACCGAGCACCCTCCCCGACCGCGACCCGGAAGGCAGAGCCCTGGACGACACCGAGACCCCCGCCACGCGCACCGAGAGCGACTCCCTCGGCTCGATGGAGATCCCCGCCGAGGCCTACTGGGGCATCCACACGGCGCGGGCCCTCGACAACTTCCCGATCTCGAAGCGCCCCATCTCGATCTACCCCGATCTCGTCCGGTCCCTCGCGACGGTCAAGCTCGCGGCCGCCCGGGCCAACACCGAGCTCGGCACCCTCGCCCCCGCCAAGGCCGAGCTGATCGAGGCCGCGTGCCGCCGCATCATCGACGGCGAGTTCCACGACCAGTTCGTGGTCGGGGTGATCCAGGGCGGCGCCGGCACCTCGACGAACATGAACGCGAACGAGGTCGTCGCCAACGTCGCACTCGAGATCGGCGGCTTCGAGCGGGGCGACTACGCGCACCTGCACCCCCTCGACGACGTCAACCGCAGCCAGTCCACCAACGACGTCTACCCGACCGCGATCAAGATCGCGATGACCTGGTCGCTGCGCCGCCTGCTCGACGAGCTGGCGCTGCTGCGCGAGTCGTTCTCCCGCAAGGCGGTCGAGTTCGGCAGCGTCCTGAAGGTCGGCCGCACGCAGCTGCAGGACGCGGTGCCGATGACGCTCGGCCAGGAGTTCCACGGCTTCGCGACGACCCTCGGCGAGGACCACGCCCGTCTCTCCGAGACCATCTGGCTGCTCGCCGAGGTCAACATCGGAGCCACCGCGATCGGCACAGGCATCACCGCCGATCCGCGCTACGGCGCGGCTGCTGTCCGCCACCTCAACGAGATCACCGATCTCGACCTCGAGATGGCGCAGGACCTCGTCGAGGCGACGAGCGACACCGGCGTCTTCATGTCGTTCTCGAGCGCGCTCAAGCGCTCCGCGATCAAGCTGTCCAAGATCTGCAACGACCTGAGACTCCTCTCCTCGGGCCCCCAGGCCGGCTTCGGCGAGATCAACCTGCCTCCGCGCCAGGCGGGATCGAGCATCATGCCCGGCAAGGTGAACCCGGTCATCCCCGAGGTGGTCAACCAGGTCGCCTACTCGGTGGCCGGGGCCGATGTCACGGTCACGATGGCGGCCGAGGCGGGTCAGCTCCAGCTCAACGCCTTCGAGCCGGTGATCGCGCACTCGCTGCTGCAGAGCATCACCTGGATGACGCAGGCCTGCAGGACGCTCCGCGAGAACTGCATCGACGGCATCACCGCGAACGTCGACCGGCTCGAGGCCATGGTCGCCTCCTCGGTCGGGGTCGTGACGGCGCTCACGCCGAGCATCGGCTACACCGCGTCCGCCGCCCTCGCGAAGGCCGCCCTCGCGACCGGCCGCAACATCGCCGACCTGGTGGTCGAGGCGGGGCTGATGTCCCGCGAGGAGGTCATGCGGCTGATCTCGCCGGCGCGGCTCTCGGGCATCGAGGCGATGACCGCGGCGCTCCCGATCATCGACCCCGCGCCGGAGGCGTGACCGCGGCCGCGAGGCGCGCCCCGGCGTAGCTGCGCCAGGGCGCCCAGCGGCGTCCGGTCTCGGTCAGCGCGCGCTCGCCGGAGGGCAGGCCGAGCGCCGCCGCGCCCCGCCGGAGCACGGGATCCCCGGTGAGCAGGACGTCGGGATCTCCGGTCGCCCGCTGTGCCACCTCGGCCGCCGTGGCCGCGTCGATCCCGGGGACCGCCAGCAGCTGCTCGGCGAGCTCCTCCCGGTCGGCGTCGAGCCGCAGGGCTCCCTCGGCGAGCAGCGTGCAGGTCCGCACCAGCACGTCGGCGGATCCGCGGAGCACGTCGGCGGCGTGCTCGGCGATCACCGCGGGGGAGGGGAAGGCGCGTGCGATCGATCCGCTCGCCACGGACTCCGGGAGCGTCGCGCCGAGCGCTGTGACCAGCCGTGCGGCCTCCCGCCGGCCGAGCAGCGCGCGCACCAGCGTCTCGGCCGGATCGACGGAGCCGGGCACGCGGACACCGGGGCGGTCGGCGACGCTCGGAGCGAGTGCGGGATCGGCCGCGAGGGCCTCGTCCACGGCCCGGGCGTCCGCGTCCAGGTCGAGAACCCGCCTCACCCGGGCGACCAGCGGCCCGACGTCGGCGACGGAGACGAGCGTCGCGCTGCAGCGGACGCTCTCCCCGTCCGCCGCCAGCCGCACCAGTGCCGCGCCCCCGGGCAGGACGAGCGAGCGCGCGTAGCCGCCGGGGGACGCCTCCTCGATGCCCGGGAGCGCGGCGCCGCCGAGCACGTCGAGCACCCCGGGATCGAACGGAGCCCGCACTGCCAGCCGGAGCTCCAGCGTGGTCGCGCCGTCGTGGACGCTCGCCTCGGAGCGCGTGCCGCGGGCCGAGGCGCGCAGGGCCGTCGGGGTCCGCTCGTACACCTCCGCCAGGGTCGCGTTGAACTGCCGGATGCTCGTGAAGCCGGCGGCGAAGGCGACGTCGGACACGGGCAGGTCGGTGCTCGTGAGCAGGAGCCGGGCGGTCTGGGCGCGCTGGGCGCGAGCGAGGGCCAGCGGAGGCGCGCCCAGCTCCTCGCGCAGGATGCGGCCGAGGTGGCGCGCGCCGTAGCCGAGCCGGGCGGCCAGCCCCTCGACCCCCTCGCGGTCGACCACTTCGTCGGCGATCAAACGCATGGCGCGCGCCGCCGTGTCGTCGCGCAGGTTCCACTCGGGGGAGCCGGGGACAGCGTCCGGCAGGCAGCGCTTGCAGGCGCGGAGCCCCGCCTCGTGCGCGGCGGCGGCCGTCGGGTAGAAGCGCACGTTCGCGCGCCGCGGCGTGATGGCGGGGCAGCTCGGACGGCAGTAGATGCCGGTGGAGTGCACGCCGGTCAGGAACCGCCCGTCGAACCGGGAGTCGCGGGAGGCGACGGCGCGGTAGCGCTCCTCGAAGAGCGGATCGGAGTCGGGCACGCCTCGAGCCTCGCACGCGGCGACGTCGAGCAGGAGCGGGAATCGGACACGGGCGTCCGCACCCCGGCCCTCCTCCACGCGCCCGGCGCGTGTCAACCGCCGACAGCGCACCCCGCCCGTGCCCTACTGTCGGCCCCATGAGCGCCTATCCGCCGCCCGCACCACCCGCCACCGCCCGCTCCTCCGTCGTGCCGACCGTGCTCGGCTCGATCGGCGTGGCGCTCCTCGGGATCCTGCTGCTGCTCGTGCTCGCCTACGTGGTCCTCGGACTCGGCGTCAGCGCCGCGGGGATCTGCGCGGTCATCGCCCTCGTCCCGCTGACCGTGGTCCTGCTGGGCGTCCGCTGGGTCGACCGGTGGGAGCCGGAGCCAGCGCTGGGCCTGTGGTTCGCGTTCCTCTGGGGCGCGGCCGGGTCCGTCGCGATCGCGCTCCTGGTCGACCTCGGCGTGCAGATCGCCGTCTACGCGTCCGGGCAGCAGCCGAGCGGATCCGACTTCGTCGGCGCCGTGATCCAGGCGCCGCTGGTCGAGGAGACGGCCAAGGGGATCGGCGTCCTCCTCGTCCTGCTGATCTGGCGCCGGACCTTCGACGGGCCCGTCGACGGCATCGTCTACGCGGCCGTCGTCGCCTCCGGGTTCGCCTTCGTCGAGAACATCCTCTACTTCGGCAGCGCGCTGGTGGAGGGCGGTCTCGGTTCGCTCGCCGTGACCTTCTTCCTCCGCGGGGTGCTCTCGCCCTTCGCGCACGTGCTCTTCACCGCCTGCACGGGCGCGGCCCTCGGCTTCGCCTCGAACCGGCCCGCCGTCGCGCGGCTGCCCATCGCCCTGCTCGGGCTGGCGCTCGCCGCGTTCCTGCACGCGCTCTGGAACGGCTCGTCGTTCCTGGTGTCCGACTGGTTCGGCTTCTACGGCGTGGTCCAGGTGCCGCTGTTCGCGGTCGCCGTGGTCGTGGTGGTGCTGCTGCGCCGGCAGGAGCGGCGCGTGACGCTCCAGCGGCTCGACGACTACGCCGTCGCCGGCTGGCTCTCGCCGGCCGAGGTGCGGATGATCGGCACCGGGGAGGGGCGCCGCACCGCCGCTCGCTGGGCCCGGAGCGCGGGAGGGGACCGGCCGCGGGCGATGCGGGACTTCCTCCGCTCGGCGACGCGGCTCGCGCACCACCGGCAGCACCTCCTGCTCGGCCGCGGCGGACGCACCGGAGCGGTCGACGAGAAGGTCCTGCTCGACGAGCTCGTCGCCCGCCGGGCGGTGCTCACCCGCTGAGCCGGGGCCGCCCCCGCTCAGCCCCGGCGCGCTAGGCGGAGGCGCTGCGCACGCGGCGCTCGCCGGCCGTCACGGGCACGCCGAGCCGGTTCTGCGCGGGCGGCAGCGGGCAGTTGTAGTGGGGCGAGAAGCCGCACGGCGGGATGTACGCCCGGTTGAAGTCCAGGAGTACCGGACCGGGGGTGCCCGCGTCGGCCGCGCCGCCGATCCGCTGCACGACGAGGAAGCGGCCGACGGGGTAGCTCGCGAGCTCCGGGTCGTCGCTGCGGTTGGTCGGATCGCCGAACGGGACGAGGAGCGTGCCGCCGTCGTCGAACGCCGCGACCGTGTACTCGCGGGCGCGCCCGTCGTCCACGAGCGAGAAGGTGATGTCGCCGGGCACGACGAGCTCGCGGGTGGCGCCGTTGTCGCGCAGGTGCTCGAACGGGACGGTGCGGTCCTCGGCGACCGGCTCGAACCACGCCTCGAGCACCCAGGCGGCGTCGAACGGGAAGGTCTCGATGGCGTCGAAGGAGCGGATGCCGTCGGAGGCCGCGTCCCAGACGCGGTAGCCGTACTCCGGCTCGCCGGTGTCGAGGTTCTCGCGGCGCATCCGCGTCAGGGTCGCCGAGGGGCCGTAGCCGGCCAGCGCCTGCTCGTCGTCGACGCTCTCGCCGGGCTCGAGCCAGCGCGTCTCGACGAGGGCGAGATCGCCCCGGGGTCCGGTGACGCGCTCGACGCGTCGGGCGAGCCACGACTCCCAGCCGGCGCGCGCCGACTCCGTGAGGTCGATCGAGGCGCGGGAGGGGGCGGTGACGCTGCTGCTCGGAGTGGCCATGGGGCGTGCAACGCGGGGCCGTCCGGTTCTCTTCCCGGTCGATGACCGGACGGAGGACGGACACCCGCGAGAAAGAGCTCGACGCCCTGCGGCAGCGGCAGGGCCGGCTGCTCGGACGGGGCGTCGAGCTCTTCGTGAGAGAGAGGATGCTCCTCCGCGGCGCCGAGCGCAAGAGGCATCCGGATCCCGCTGTCGGGACGGGCCGCTTCGGATCGCTCGGTAGACTGGACCGCCTGTTTTCCCGCGGCCCCCGGAGCGCATCCCGCGCCTCCCGGCCCGCGGCGGCGGACCCTCGGAAGGCGGACGATGACGGACGGCAGCACTATGCAGGCCACCGAGCTCTCTCGGGAGCGCGACTACGTGGCGGCGCTCTACGCCCGCCTCGACGAGCTGATCGCCCAGGCCCGCGAGGCTCTGGACACCGTTCGCATCGAGAGCGTCGGCGGCAACCACCAGAGCCGCTCCGAGCGCGACGCGTACGCGCGGCTCTACGAGGACCGCATCCGCTCGCTCACCGGCGCCGACGACCGGCTCGCCTTCGGCCGGCTGACGCTCGCGGACGCCGACGCCGAGCACCGCTACATCGGCCGGATCGGCCTGCGCGACGAGGAGCAGGACACGCTGCTGCTCGACTGGCGCGCCCCGCAGTCGGCCGCGTTCTACCAGGCCACCGCCGCCCGGCCGATGGGGACGCGCGCCCGGCGCCACCTCACCACTCGGGGCCGCGAGGTCCTCCGCTTCGAGGACGAGGTCTTCGACGAGGAGCTGCTGCGCGAGGGCACCGTGCTGCAGGGCGAGGGCGCGCTCATGGCGGCCCTCGGCGCGCAGCGCACCGGCCGGATGCACGACATCGTCGCGACCATCCAGAGCGAGCAGGACCGCATCATCCGGTCCGAGCTGCGCGGCGTGCTCGTCGTGCAGGGCGGGCCGGGCACCGGCAAGACCGCGGTCGCCCTGCACCGGGCCGCCTACCTCCTCTACTCCTACCGCGACCGCATCGCCTCCTCCGGCGTGCTCGTGGTCGGCCCCTCGCGGTCCTTCCTCCGCTACATCGAGGCGGTGCTGCCCTCGCTCGGCGAGACGGGCGTCGTCCTCTCGACGCTCGGCCAGCTCTACCCGGGCCTCGACCTCGTCGAGGAGGACGTGCCCGCGGTCGCCCGCGTGAAGGGCTCGGCGCGCATGGCGGAGCTGCTCAAGCGCGCGGTCCGCTCCCGCCAGACCGTCCCGGCCGAGACCCAGGTGCTCGACGTCAACGGCGAGAAGCTCCGTCTGGAGCCGCAGGACGTGGAGCGCGCGATCACCCGCGCGCGCGACACCCGCAAGCCGCACAACGAGGCGCGCGTCTCCTTCGTCAAGACGCTGCTCTCGCAGCTCACCCGCCAGCTCGCCGATCAGCTGCGGAGCCACGGCAGCACGGTCGACGAGGCCGACGAGGCGGTGCTGCGCGAGGACGTGCGGACCGCCCACGACGTCCGCGTCGCTCTCAACACCGCGTGGATCCCGCTGACCCCCGAGAAGCTGCTGCAGGACCTCTACGCCCGTCCGAACTGGTTCGCGACCCTCACGCCGCGCTGGACCGCCGCGCAGCGCTCCCTCCTCCGCCGAGACCGTGACGCTCCGTTCACGGTCTCCGACGTACCGCTGCTCGACGAGGCCGCGGAGCTGCTCGGCGCCTACGACGATCACGCCGACGCCTCGAAGAAGGCCGAGAAGGAGCAGCGCAAGCGCGACGTCGAGAACGCGGAGGCCGCCATCCGCAACATGGGCGTCGACGGCCTCGTCAACGCCAAGGACCTCGCGGCCGGCTTCGCCGAGCGCTCGGTGCTCGGCACCACCGCCGAGCGGGCCGCGGCCGACCGCACCTGGACCTACGGGCACGTCGTGGTCGACGAGGCGCAGGAGCTCTCGCCGATGCAGTGGCGGGTGCTGCTGCGCCGCTGCCCGATGCGCTCGTTCACGATCGTGGGCGACGTCGCGCAGGCGTCCGGCGCCTCCGCCGCCTCGAGCTGGGACGCCGCGCTCCGCGACACCTTCGGCCGCCAGGGCCGGGGAGTGGAGGCGGCGCCGTGGCGCCTGGAGGAGCTGACGGTCAACTACCGCACGCCCGCGCAGATCGTCGCCTTCGCCGAGCGGACGGCGCGCGAGAACGGGCTGGAGATCACGCCGGGGGAGGCCGTGCGCTCCACCGAGTGGCCGGTGCGGACGATCCGCGATCGCGGCGACGCGAGCCTCGCCGAGCGGGTGCTGGGGGCCGTCGTCGAGGACCGGGCGATCGAGGCGGAGGGGACACTCGCGGTCATCGCGCCCGACGACGACCTCGCCGCGATCGCCGAGCGCCTCGAGGAGCGGTTCGGCCGGGAGGTGGGCCGCGGAGCGACCGGGCTCGACCGCGCGATCGCCGTGCTGTCGACGAACGACGCCAAGGGGCTCGAGTTCGACTCCGTGATCATCGCCCGGCCTCGCCTCATCGCGCAGACCGGCGAGCGCGGCGCCGCATCGCTCTACGTCGCGATGACCCGGCCGACGCAGCGCCTCACGCTCGTGGAGTGAGTGCTCGCAGCCCGCTCCCAGACTCCGCTCCCGAGCGCCGTAGGATCGAGGCATGAGCAGCGAGAACCTGACCAAGCCCGAGGTCGACGCCCCTGAGGGCCCGGCCCCCGACACCCTCGTCGTCGAGGACATCGTCGTCGGCGACGGCGCCGAGGCGCAGCCCGGCTCGACCGTCGAGGTCCACTACCTCGGCGTCGAGTACGACACCGGCGAGGAGTTCGACTCCTCCTGGAGCCGCGACCAGTCGATCAACTTCCCCCTCAACAACCTCATCCGCGCCTGGCAGCAGGGCATCCCGGGGATGAAGGTCGGCGGCCGCCGCAAGCTGATCTGCCCGCCCGCGCTGGCGTACGGCCCGGCCGGCGGAGGGCACCCGCTCTCCGGCAAGACCCTGATCTTCGTGATCGACCTGCTCGGCACCGAGTAGCTCCGAGCACACGACGAAGGCGCAGCTCCTAACCGGGCTGCGCCTTCTTCACGCGGTCGACCAGCTCGCGCCAGGCTCCGTCGAGCTCGGTCTCGCCGAGGCGGACGTGGTGCGTCTGCACGCGGATCTCGTAGACGAAGCGGTCGGCCCGGCCGGGGGACTCGCCGTCGGCGGCGTCCCAGGGGAGCGAGCCGAGCAGGTCGCGCCACGCGCCCTCGTCGGGCTGCTGCTCGACGTCGACCCGCCACACCCGGCGGAGGCCGGCGAATCCGCCGCTGCGCGACACGATGACGTCCATGCGCGCGATGCTACCCGCCTCCGCCCTCGATCGGACCGGCTCAGGCGGACAGCGTCACGCCGACCGTCGTCCAGCCGGTGCGCACGGCGGCCTCGACCTCGGAGCCGGATCCGTAGCGCTCGGCGGCGGCCCGCACGGTGAGCGCCGCGAACGCCTCGAAGTCGGCCGTCGCGGTGAGGACGCCCCCGGTCAGCACGTCGTACCAGACCTGCCCAGCGCGCTCCCACGCCTTCCCGCCGAGGGTCGTCGCCGCCACGGCGAACGCGCGGTTGGGGATCCCCGAGTTGATGTGCACTCCGCCGTTGTCGTCGTCGGTCTCGACGTAGTCGGCCATCGAGCCCGGCTGCGGGTCGGAGCCGAGGACGTCGTCGTCGTAGGCGGTGCCGGGGGCGATCATCGACCGCAGGGCCGTGCCCTGCACCTCGTCGGTGAAGAGCCCCTCGCCGATCAGCCAGCTCGCCTCGTCGGCGCTCTCGCCTGCGCCGTACTGCTCCAGCAGGGCTCCGAACACGTCCGAGACCGACTCGTTGAGCGCTCCGGACTGGCCGCGGTAGACGAGGTTCGCCGTGTACTCGGTGATGCCGTGGGCGAGCTCGTGGCCGATCACGCTCTGCGAGACGGTGAAGCGGCGGAACACCTGGCCGTCCCCGTCGCCGAAGACCATCCGCGAGCCGTCCCAGAAGGCGTTGTCGTAGTCGTCGCCGAAGTGCACGGTCGCGTCGAGCGGGAGCCAGGCGTCGTCGATCGAGTCGCGGCCGTACGCACCCTGCAGGAAGGCCGACATCGCGCCGAGGCCGTCGTACGCCTCGTCGACGGCCGCGTCCCCCGTGGCCGCCTCGCCCTCGCGGCGGACGACCGTGCCGGGCAGGGTCTCCTCGGTCCGCGCGTCCGCGATGGTGCGCTGGAGGGACTGCACGCGGGTGCGCGGCGAGGACGTCGCGGTGGCGGTCGGCGCCCCGCGGTCGGGCGCGGGCTCTCCGGGCCGGACGCGCCGGAACGGCACGTCCTGCTCGAGCGAGCGGCTCGCGGCCCGCGCGGCCCGGGCGAAGGCCGGATCGTCGAGGCGGGCGATGCGGACGAGGAGGTACGGCGGCACGACGGTTCGTCTCATGCCCCGATCCTGGCACCGACGTCCGACACGGTCCCGGGCTCGCCCGGCGGGCCCGCATGCGGTAGCGCCGAGCGGTAGCGTGAGCGCGACGAGCGGTTTCCAGCGATCCGGGGCCAGGCCCCGAGGACGACGAGGGCGGACATGGGCATCATCACGCGGGGCTTCTTCGGCAAGAGGGAGGCGGACCCGGACCTCCCGCCGGGCCAGCACCTCGAGAACGGCTTCCCCGTCCTCTCGATCGGGCCCACCCCGAACATCCACGAGTGGGCCTTCTCCATCGACGGCGGGCCCGCGGGCGTCCGCCGCTGGAACCGGGAGGAGTTCGACGCGCTTCCGCACGAGGACGTGCACACCGACATCCACTGCGTGACCCGGTGGTCGAAGCTCGGCACCAGCTGGCGCGGCGTCTCGGTCGACACGCTGCTGGAGGGCCTGGAGACGGATGCCGGCTTCGTCATGGCGCAGAGCTTCGGCGGCTACACGACGAACCTCCCGCTCGCCGAGATCCGCGGCGGGAGGGCCTGGGTCGTCACCGAGTTCGAGGGGAAGCCCCTCGCGGCCGAGCACGGCGGCCCCGCCCGGCTCCTGGTGCCGCACCTCTACTTCTGGAAGAGCGCGAAGTGGGTCCGGACGCTCCGCCTGATGCCCGGCGACGAGCCAGGCTTCTGGGAGCAGAACGGCTACCACATGCACGGGGACCCCTGGAAAGAGGAGCGCTACTGGTGATGTGGACGGAGGCGGTGGCCGAGTCGGTCGCGCCGCTCACGCCCACGTCGCGCCTCCTGGTGCTCCGCGTGCCCGGGTGGCCGGGCCACCTGGCGGGGCAGCACCTCGACGTGCGCCTCACCGCGCCCGACGGCTACCAGGCGAGCCGCTCCTACTCGATCGGCGCCCCGGCCGACGGGGAGCGGGTCGAGCTCGCGGTCGAGCGGCTGGACGACGGGGAGGTCTCCCCGTACCTGGTCGACGGCCTCGAAGCGGGCGACCGGCTCGAGATCCGCGGTCCGATCGGCGGCTGGTTCGTCTGGCGTCCGGAGCAGGCGGAGCCGGTGCAGCTGATCGCGGGCGGGAGCGGCGTGGTGCCGCTGATGGCGATGGCGCGCGAGCACGCCCGGTCCGGGAGCGCGGCGCGGATGCAGCTGCTCTACTCGGTCCGCTCGCCCGTCTTCGCCTACTACCGCGAGGAGCTGGCGGCGCTCGCCGAGCGGCCGGCCGCGACGGGCGGAGTCGCGGTGGACCACGTCTTCACCCGGGTGGCGCCGGCGGGAGCGGCGCGTCCGGCCGGCCGCGTCACTCCGGAGCTGCTCGCCGAGGCGGCTCTGCCGGCCCCGCTCGAGCCGACCGTCTACGTGTGCGGCCCGACCTCGTTCGTCGAGGCCGTCGCCACCGCCCTGGTCGAGCAGGGCCACGCGCCCGAGCGCGTCCGCACCGAGCGCTTCGGCGGCGCCTGACGCCTGTCCCCGCGAGGCGCCGCGCCCCGGCGGCGCCTCGGGGGGAGGGATCACTCGAAGGAGACGGTGCGGTTCTCGCCGATGTCGGGCTGTCCGCCGGTGACGGCGGCCTTGAGGACCTTGAACAGCACGACCGGACGGGGCTCGTCGGTCGCCCACAGCTCGACGGTCTCGGCCTCGACGCGGATCAGCGCGACGGTCGGGTCGTCCTTGCCGTCGGGGAACCAGCCGGCGACGGCCGGGGACCACAGCTCGTCCACCTTCGCCGGGTCGTGCACGACAGTCGCCGAGCCGGCCACCGACAGGTAGCCCTTCTTCGACTCGAACGCGACGTTGACGCTCGGGTTCGCGCGGATGTCGTCGACCTTGGGCGACGGGTCCTGCGTGAAGAACCACAGTTCGCCGTCGAAGTCGATGTCCTGGGCCTTGAGCGGACGGCTGACGAGCTGCCCGGTGGCGTTGACGGTGGTGAGGAGCCCGATCCCGGCGCTCTTCACCATCTCGGTGATCTGCTCGCGGTCGTCGGAGTCGGCGGGAGTGATGTCGGTGTTGGTCATGGTGCCGACGCTACGCGGACCGTGCGCCGCCGCAAGGGGTGGCGACGCCTCACCGCGCGTGTCTAGCGTCGAGGCATGGACACCGAATCGACGTACACCGCCATCCTCGACAGCGGAGCAGAGCAGGAGAGCATCCGCCTCGAGATGATCGACGGCTCCCCGCAGCGCTCCTTCACCCGCCTGGCCGACATCGACGGCGAGGAGGTCGAGGTGGTCTGGGAGCTGGAGCCCGACGACGACGGCTTCCACGTCTACCGCCCGGTGCGGGTCGAGGGCCGCGACGACGACAGCGGACTGGTCTCGGACGACCGGCTGACCGACGGCGGCGGTGCCGACGCGGCCTCCGGCGACTGATCCCCGGCGCGCCCGTCCGCCGGCCTGAGCCGAGCGGGCGGGCGCGCTGTCCCATCCGGCTCGAGGGAGACGCCCCTCCGCTCAGGCCGTCGGGTGCAGGGCGTCGTACCCACGGAAGCCCGGTCGGAGTCGCAGCACCGCGGCGAGGATCGCGATGATCGCGAGCCCGCCCGCGAGCGGCGGCAGCCAGAGCAGCGCGAGCGAGGCGAGCAGTCCCGTGTAGAGGTCGCCGACCCGCGGGCCGCCCGTCACCACGACGATGAACACGCCCTGGAGCCGACCCCGCATGTTGTCGGGGACCGCGGTCTGCAGCATCGTCTGCCGGAAGATCGAGCTGACGTTGTCGGAGGCGCCCGCGCCGGCCAGGGCGACCGCCGCCAGCGCGATGAGCACCGCGTTCGGCGCCGACGCGTCGTGCTGCACGAGTGCGGCACCGAGCAGGACCGCGCCGAACGCGACCACGAACGCTCCGTACACCTGGATCGAGCGGCCGATCGCGAGGCCCTGCCGTCGGACCCCGGTCAGCCGGCCGGAGAAGACGCCGCTGATCAGCGCCCCGATCGCGAACGCGGCCGTGAGCGCGCCCACCGTCACCGCGCCTCCGCCGAGCAGCACGGCGGCGGCCGCCGGGAAGACCACGCGCGGCTGTCCGAAGGTCATGGCCACGATGTCGACCAGGAAGGACATCCGGATGTTCGGGGCACCCTTCAGGAAGCCCAGGCCGTAGCGGAGGGACTCCAGCCCCGGCCGCTGCCGCTCGCCCTCGGGCACGAGCGCCGGCAGCCCCGCGATGCCGAGGAACGCGGCGAGGAACAGCACGACGTCGATCGTGTACGTGATCGCGAAGCCGGAGGAGGCGACCAGCACGCCGGCGAGGGCGGGCCCCACGGTCACCTCGACTCCGCTCGCGATGCCGCCCAGCGCGGCGGCGGCGGGGACCAGCTCGGTGCGGAGCAGCCGCGGAGCCAGCGTCATCCGGGTGGTCACGATCACCGTCGTCGCCACCGCGTTCACGGCGGTGAGCACGTAGAGGGAGAGCGGGGTCTCGGCGCCGAGCCAGGCGAGGGCCGCGATCCCCGCGGTCGAGCCCCAGGCCACGACCGCGGCGAGCAGGAGCACCAGGCGGCGGTCGAACGCGTCGGCGAGCATCCCGCCGTAGAGGCCGGCGATCACGGTCGGGACCAGCGCCACCACGCCGACCAGCGCGACCGCGAGGGTCGATCCGGTGAGCTCGTAGATGTGCAGGCCGACCGCGACGATCGTCATCTGGCCGCCGATGCCCGAGATCACGTTGCCGGCCCAGAGCCGGGCGAAGGCCGGGGACTCGCGGAGGGGGGAGACGTCGAGGACGTGGCTGCGCCGGGGGGCGCGGGGGGTCTGGCTCACTCGCTCCATTCTGCTGACTCCGCCGCCCCGGCGGGCCGCGTCGCGCCGATCCGGGGGCTCAGGGGTCATCCCCTAGGGTGAGAGGCATGAGCACGTCATCCGACGGCGCGCCCGGGCGTCAGGGTCCTCCTGCCCCGCGAGCAGCCGGAGCCGCCCCCTCGCGACGCTCGATCCGCACCGCCGCCGAGGCGGGCGCGCGTCGCGCGGCGGCCGCCACGGGCGGTCGGCGCAGCTCCACGGGCGGCGTCCGCGCCGGAGCCGCTCGGACCGGTGCCACGGCCTCGGGAGCTCGCGGTTTCCTCCGCCGCTACGGAGCCGGGATCGTCTCGGTCCTCCTGGCCGTCCTCGCCGTCCCGCTGTCGTTCTTCGTCTGGTACGCCCTGATCTCGCTCGGCGCCTACCCGGGCGACCAGGCCGTCAGCGACCTGCTGGTCGGCGTGCTCTACACCGCGCTCGTGCACGCGGTCCTGCTCGCCGGGATCCTGCTCGCCGTCTCCACCCTCCGCGCCCGGCGTCGCGAGAAGCGCCCGCCGATCGCCGGCTGGATCGGCGTGGTCCTCAACGTCCTCGTGCTCGTCTACTGGCAGCTGCTGGTCTCGCCGTGGCTCGTCGTACTCTGGAACCGGGCCACCGGCTCCTGATACAGCCCTCCCTCTGGTAGAGTCGTCCGGTTGCCGTTCGACGGCCGCGGATCAAGAGAGCCCACGCATCAGGCGCCGGGCACCGCGCAACGAGAGAGAGGGGATCCCATATATGGCACTCGAAGCAGATGTCAAGAAGGCGATCATCGAAGAGTACGCGACCCACCCCGGTGACACCGGATCCCCCGAGGTGCAGGTGGCCGTCCTGACCAAGCGGATCAAGGACCTCACCGAGCACCTCAAGGAGCACAAGCACGACCACCACTCGCGTCGTGGTCTGCTGCTGCTCGTGGGTCAGCGTCGTCGACTCCTCGGCTACCTGTCGGATGTGGACATCAACCGCTACCGCTCGCTGATCGAGCGTCTCGGTCTGCGCCGCTAGCTCCTCCCGGAGCAGGGCGCGGTCTCGATGACACCGCGAACTTCTTGCCGAACGGGCCGTCCTCCTCGCGGAGGGCGGCCCGTTCGCGTTCCCGGGCGGACGAGGCGCGCGGCGCCGGTCAGGGCAGGGGAGCGGGGCGGTCGACCCCGCCCCACGAGTAGCCGCTCGAGGCCGAGAACCAGTCGGCCGCGGCCCGCTGGAGCGCCGTGTCCTCCTCGGGGCGGCCGGGAGCCTCCACGGCGTCGACGAGCCCGGGCAGGGCGATCCGCCAGGCCGCCGCGCTGCGCTGGGCGCGGCCCCAGTCGCGCGCGCACACCGGGTCCTCGGCCGCCGCGGCGAGAGCCCGCGGCGAGGTCACCCGCCAGCCGGTGTCCGACTCCGCGACCACGACCGCGCAGGTGAGCGCGGCGCCGCGGATGATGCTGTCGGGACCGGCGGAGGGGCCGATCGCCTGATCCTGAGCCGCGACCACCGCGGTGAGCGCGAGCTGCAGCCGGGTCGAGGGCTCGTCGGGCCGCGGTCGGATCCTCCCGTCGCCGGCCGAGACCGAGGCCGCCGATCCGGGTGCGAGGAGCAGCCCGGAGGAGGACTGCGACGCGTGCAGGCTCAGCAGACCCGTCACTCCGTCCGTCCCGCTCGTCACGCCCCGCACCGAGGAGTCGCCGAGACTCCAGACGACGGGGGTGCGGTTGTGGATCGTGAGGCGCCGGTGGTCCTCGTCGAGGCAGGCCACGAGGTGGCCGGCCGGCACGCCCGCTCCGCCTTCGAAGGCGGACGAGGCGGCCAGCAGCTCCCGCGCGTCGTCGCACTGGGCGGGGGCGTCGGAGGCGGCGGCGGACTGGTCGGCGACCGGCGCCCGGGGGGCGAGGGAGCCCTGCACGCCCGCGACCGCCGCCGTGGTGAGCGCCGCGGCGGCGAGGAGGAGGACCACGCCGCGCCTGCCCATCCTCCGCACCTCCTGGTCGGAGGCTAGCCCGGCGCGGGCGCTCGGGCCAGCGCTGCGAGGGGCTCGCGAAGCGTCCGGCAGAAATTCTTTCGAAGAATCTCAGACCGGGTGCATCCGAGGAGGCGCCTCGGCCGGAAGTAGTGGTGAAGGCCCTTCTCGACCACCCCCCGACCCCACGCGGGTCCCATCGTGAAAGAGGAACACCGTGACCACCTCCCGCTTCTCCCGCAGCCTGCTCGCCGGTGCCTGCATCGGAACCCTGGCCGTCGTCGGCATCGCCGCCACGCCCGCCGCCGCCGCCGACGCCGACTCGGCCGACCTCTCGGTCCTGCACGCCGTCCCCGACACCCCGGTCGACGTCTACGTCGACGGCAAGCTGACGCTCGACGACTTCACCCCCGGCTCGCTCGCCGGCCCGCTCGACCTCCCCACCGGCACCTACAAGGTCGCCATCACGGCCTCCACCGCCGCGGACGCCAGCGCCCCCGTGATCGGCCCGATCGACATCAGCCTCGAGGCGGGGAAGAGCTACACCGTCGCGGCGCACCTCAAGCCGGACAACACCCCCACCGCGACCCTCTTCACCAATGACATCTCGAAGACCGCCGCGGGCGAGGGCCGGCTCACGGTCCGCCACATCGCCGCCGCTCCGGCCGTGGACATCCTCGCCGGAGGGTCGCCCGTCCTGACGAACGTGACGAACCCGAACGAGGGCGTGCTGAACCTCGCCCCGGCCACTATCTCGACCGTGGTCGCCGCGACCGGGACCACCGCGCCGGTCATCGGCCCGGCCGACGTGCAGGTCCAGGAGGGCGTGAACACGATCGTCTACGCCTGGGGCAGCCTGGAGAAGGGCAACCTCGCTCTCGCGACGCAGACCATCGATGGACTGCACTCCTCGCCGTCGGGCGTCCCCGCCGGTGAGGCCGGCCTCGCGGCGGACAACCGCCCCGACGCCGCCGCGGGCTGGTGGGGCGGAGCACTGCTCGCCGCCCTCGCCGCTGCCGGCGCTGTGCTGATCGGCCGCCGCACCGCCGCCTCGCGTCGCTGACCCGAGGATCCGACCGCCGGGTCGGCCGTGCTGGAGCGCGGCCGTCCCGGCACCCCCGACCACGACCCAGGAGGACGCCATGAGCCGGAGCCCCTTCCCTCTGCGCGTCCTCGCCGTGGTCGGGCTGATCGTGGCCGGTGCCGGTCTCGCCGGATGCGCGGCGCAGGAGTCCCGGGTGGAGCCCGCTCCCGCCGCCGTCTCCTCGGCGCCCCAGCAGCCGGTGCCGGCCACGGTCCCCTCCTCGCCCGCGGCGACCCTGCCGGAAGCGGTGCCGTCCGTCCCGGTGGCGGATGCTCGGCTCGGCGCGACCCCCGCCCCCACCGCGCTCGCTCCCGAGCGGCTCGTCGTCGACGGGCTCCCCGTCGACATGGCCGTCGAGCCGGTCGGAGTCGCGGACGACGGCACGATGGAGCTCGTGCCCGACACGCAGGTCGCCGGCTGGTACCGCTTCGGCGCCGGCCTAGACGAGCCGGAGGGCACGGTCGTGATCGCCGCGCACGTCGACTCCCTCGCCTACGGTCTCGGGCCGTTCGTCGAGCTGAAGGAGGCGGTCCCGGGCCAGACCGTGACCCTCACCGGCGCGGACGGCGCGGAGCGCGCGTACACCGTCTCGACGGTGGAGACCACGGAGAAGACCACGGTCGACCTCTCGGCCGTGTTCGCCGCCGACGGACCGCCGCGGCTGGTCCTGATCACCTGCGGCGGCGACTTCGACTACGACACCCGCCACTACCTCAGCAACGTAGTGGTCACGGCCGTCCCGGCCGGCTGATCCGCCCGCCCGAGCCTCAGCGACGTACGATGAGCCTCGCAGCGCCGCACGCCCCCGGGCGGCAGCGCTCCCCGCAGCCCTGGAGGGACCCCCTGATCGAGACCATCGAGCCCGCCGACGGCGCCGAGGCCGACAGCGCTCTCGTGGCCCAACTCGGCCGCCGCTTCGCCGCAGGGGAGGAGGCGGCGCTCGCCGAGGCGTACTCGCGCTGGTCGCCGCTGGTCTTCACGCTGGCGCTGCGCTCGCTGGGCGACCGCGGCGACGCGGAGGACGTGGTGCAGCGCGTGTTCGTCTCGGCCTGGACCTCGCGCTCGGGCTTCGATCCCGGACGGGCGGCTCTCGGAGCCTGGCTGGTGGGGATCTCCCGGAGGAGGATCGCGGACGCGCACGAGGCGCGGGCGCGCGAGCGGAGGCTCACCGAGGCCCTCGTCGCCGTCACGCCGGTCGAGGAGGGGGAGGCCCCCGTCGACCTCGAGGCGCGGATCCTGATCGCCGACGAGCTGGCCCGCCTGGATCCCGTCCCCCGGCGGGTGATCGGCCTCGCCTTCTACGAGGACCTCACCCACACCGAGATCGCCGAGCGCACCGGCCTGCCGCTCGGTACCGTCAAGAGCCACATCCGCCGCAGCCTCGACCGGCTCCGCTCCCGCCTGGAGGTGAGCAGCACATGACCCACCTCGATCCCGACGAGCTCGCCCTGCTCGCCCTCGGCGAGCACTCGAGCGACGCCGAGCAGGCCCACCTGCGCGACTGCCCCGACTGCGCCCGGCAGCTGGTCGAGCTCGGCCACGCCGCGGGCCTGGGCCGTGCGAGCCGTGCTGTCGAGCTGGAGGCGCCGCCCGCGATCGTCTGGGACCGCATCCGCGAGGAGCTCGCCCTCGGCGACCTCGGGCCCGGCGCCCTGCCGTCGTCGGCCGCTGCCGTGCCGCCTCCGCTCGCCCTTCCCCCGGGACGGCACCGCCCCGCCCGCCGCCGCCGGCCCCGCGCTCTGAGCGCCGTGCTGGCCGCTCTCGGCGCGCTCGTCATCGGGGTCGCGGGCGGAGCCTGGTGGCAGGCCTCGCGGAGCGACGACACCGCCGCCGTCGTGGCGCGCGCTGATCTCGCCGCTCTCCCCGACTGGCAGGGAGCGAGCGGAACCGCCGAGCTGGAGGACGCCGACGGCACCCGCCGCCTGCACGTGCACCTCGATGCGCAGAGCGCGGACGACTCGTACCGGGAGGTCTGGCTCCTCGCCGCCGACGCCTCCGGGCTGGTCGGGCTCGGCGTGCTCGACGGGACCGACGGCGTCTTCGCCGTGCCCGACGACGTCGACCTCGCCGAGTACCCGCTCGTGGACGTCTCCCAGGAGCCGTTCGACGACGACCCGGAGCACTCCGGCGACTCGATCGTCCGCGGCCCCCTGCGCGAGGGCTGAGGCCTAGGCCGACCGCTCCGCCAGCACGGCCGTGAGCGCCTGCACCGCGGCGGAGGGGCGCGGCGCCGTGCAGACCGAGAGCTCCCAGACCAGCCCCGGCCAGTCGAGCGCGAGGGCCGTGACGCCCTCCAGCGGCTCGACGCCCGCGCGCGGCACGATCGCCGGCCCCAGCCCCGCCTGCACGAAGCGGGGGATCCCCGGCAGATCGGCGACCTCGGTGGCCACCCGGCGCGACGCCCCGGCTTCGCGGAAGGCGAGGTCGACGGCGACCCTGTTGCCGAAGCCGGCGGGCGTGTCCACGAAGGTGAGCCCGTCGAGGTCCTGCGGGGAGGGCGGTCCCGCCGCGGCGAGCGGATGCGCGCTCTCCACCAGCAGGACGTAGTCGCTGCGCACCAGCCGCGTCACCGCCAGGCCCCGCAGCTGCGTCGCCGGCAGTGCCAGCAGAGCGGCGTCGAGCAGGCCGCGGCGCAGGTCCTCGGCGAGACCGGTGGAGCCGGTGGTCGAGGTGCGCAGGAGCAGGTCCACCAGCGGGTGTCGAGTGCGGAAGACGCCGAGCGCGCCGGGCAGGTCGACGAGGTCGAGGGCGGAGAAGGTGCCCACCCGCACCCGCCCGCGGAGCCCCGCCGCGTCGTCGGCCGCGAGCGAGCGCATCCGGTCGAGGCTGTCGATCGCCGATCGGGCCGAGGGCAGGAGCGCCTCGCCGACCGCGGTGAGCGCCACCCGCCGGGTCGAGCGGGCGAACAGCGGCGAGCCGAGCTCCTGCTCGAGCGAGCGGATGCTCGCCGAGAGGGTCGACTGCACGACGAACAGGCGCGCGGCCGCCCGGGTGAAGCTGAGCTCCTCGGCGACGGCGACGAAGGCGGCGAGCTGGCGGTCGTCCATCCGCCCATTATCCAGCAGGGACGATCAATCCAACCGAGATCCTCCGTTGGACACGGATGATGGGGCGGAGCACTGTGGACACCGTGACCACCACCGAGCGCTCCCTCCCGTCCGTCCACCGCCGCGAGCTCCCGCACCGCCACGGCTTCTGGGTGATCGCCGTCGCCTTCCTCACGGTGATGGCGTTCTCGACCGTGCCGACACCGCTCTACGCGATCTACCAGCAGCGCGACGGGTTCCCGGCCTTCGTCGTCACCGTGGTCTTCGCCGCGTACGCGGTCGGAGTCGTGGCGAGCCTCTTCCTCGCCGGGCACGTCAGCGACTGGCTCGGCCGCCGCCGGATCCTGCTCGCGTCGATCCTCGTCGAGGTCCTGGCGGCCGCCGTGTTCCTGCTCTGGCCGGACGTGCCCGGGCTGATCCTCGCCCGCCTGCTGACCGGGCTCGGCGTCGGCGCGCTCACCGCGACGGCCACCGCCCACCTCTCGGAGCTGCGCGCCGTCGCCCGCCCGGAGGAGGGCCCCGGCACCTCCCGCGCCGTCTCCGCCCTCGTCAACATGGGCGGGCTGGCGCTCGGCCCGCTCGTCGGCGGGGTGTTCGCCGTGACGGTGCGCGAGCCCCTGGTCGTCCCGTACGCCGTGTTCCTCGTCCTCCTGGTCGTCCTCGGGATCGGCGTCGCGCTCGTCCCCGAGACGGTCGAGCGGCGCGAGGTCCTCCCTGCCTACCGTCCGCAGCGCCTGGCCGTGCCGGCCGCCTCCCGCGGCGTCTTCCTCTCGGCCGCGGTCGGCGCGTTCGCCGGGTTCGCCGTGTTCGGCCTCTTCACCTCGCTGGCGCCGACCTTCCTCGCCGGGCGCTTCGGCGAGACCTCCCACCTCGAGGCGGGCGCGGTCTCCTTCGGGGTCTTCGCCGCCGGAGCCGTCGCGCAGCTGGTCTCGATCCGGCTGTCCTCGCGGACGGCGCTCCGCCTCGCGGCCGTGGCGCTGACGGCCGGGCTGCTGCTGGTCGCGTCCGGCGCCGTGATCGTCTCGGTGTCCGCCTTCATCGTCGGCGGGGTGCTCGCGGGAGCGGGCGTGGGCCTGCTCTTCCGCCTGGCGCTCGGAGTCGCCGGCTCGCTCGCCACCGACGAGACCCGCGGCGAGGTGCTCGCGGCCGTGTTCCTCGCCGCCTACCTCGGCCTCGCGGTGCCGGTCCTGGCGATCGGTGCCGCGCTCGCGCTCCTGCCGGCCGTCCCGGTCCTGCTCGGCTTCGTCGCCGTCGTGCTCGTCCTGGTGCTCGCGGCGATCGCCCGGTTGCGGCGCACCGCCTGACGCGAGCGGGGGAGGGGCCGCGAGCTGGACAATGGAGGCATGAAGCTCTTCCCGTTCGGACGCGGCGACGCGAACCCCCTCCCCTCCGACGACCGCGGCTCGGGCAAGCTCGACGACTACGACTACGAGCTGCGCCCGAAGTCGCGGCGCGGTGACACCCTCCTCCGCCTCGCCGACTCCCGGCCGCACCAGGACGAGATCGCGCGGGTGCTCGCCCTCGGCGAGGACGAGGTCACGGCCGTGATCCCGCGCCGCACCGCGGAGGAGGAGCGCGTGGACGCTCCGATGCCGGTCCGCCTGTTCGCGGCCCAGCGCCCCTCGGGGCTCGTCGGCCAGGTGCCGCGCGGTCTCGAGAACGTGGTCGAGGCCGCCCTCGCCCGGCTCTCGGAGGCGGGGAGGTCGCCCCGCGTGCCGGCCCGCATCGTGACCGTGAGGGGCGGGCTGCGCGTCGAGCTGCTGATGCACGAGACGCGGGGCTGACGGGCGGAGGGCCCGCCGGGTCGGCGCGGTCCATGGAGGAACCGCACCGCGGCTGATAGCATGAACCGGTTCCGAATCCGAAAGCGACCGCCGGTCGACCCAGGATTCGAGCCACGGAGCAGGCCGGCAGGAAGCTGGTCCTCGGTGGTGGAGTCCCGGACGGCGGCAGCGTGCGACAGAGCACGGGCCGCCGCGGCACGAGTCGCAGGCGGCACGTCCCGCTCGCGGCACAGGTCGCGACAGCCCGGAGCTCTTCTACTGGTGGCCAGCACGAACGCCCTCCACACGACGGCACGGCGCGAAGCCCTGCCGTGGGATCGTCTCGATTCCTGACCGGACCGCTGCTCCGACGAACGCCGGCGCCCAGAAGGGGCGCCGCTGCAGACGTTAAGGAGACAGACCTCTTGGAAGGTCCTGAAATCACATTCGCCGAAGCCGTTCTCGACAACGGCTCGTACGGCACCCGCACCGTCCGCTTCGAGACCGGCCGCCTCGCGCAGCAGGCTCAGGGCGCCGTCGCCGCCTACCTCGACGAGGACACCATGCTCCTCTCGGCCACGTCGGCCTCGAAGAACCCGAAGGACAACTTCGACTTCTTCCCGCTGACCGTCGACGTCGAGGAGCGCTCCTACGCCGCCGGCAAGATCCCCGGCTCGTTCTTCCGCCGCGAGGGCCGCCCCTCCACCGAGGCGATCCTGGTCTGCCGTCTGATCGACCGGCCGCTGCGCCCCTCGTTCGTCGAGGGCCTGCGCAACGAGGTCCAGATCGTCATCACGGTCCTCAGCATCGCGCCGGACGAGTTCTACGACGCCCTCGCGATCAACGCCGCGAGCGCGTCCACGCAGATCTCCGGCCTGCCGTTCTCCGGCCCGGTCGCCGGCGTCCGCCTGGCGCTCATGTCCGACGGCTCCGGCAACGACCAGTGGGTCGCCTTCCCCAAGGCCTCCCAGCTGGAGAACGCCGTCTTCGACCTCACCGTCGCGGGCCGCGTCGTCACCAACGAGGACGGCTCCTCGGACGTCGCCATCATGATGGTCGAGGCCGAGGCCACGGAGTCCTCCTGGAACCTCATCAAGGCGGGTGCGACCAAGCCCAGCGAGGACGTCGTCGCCGAGGGCCTCGAGGCCGCCAAGCCCTTCCTCCGCGCACTCGTCGAGGCGCAGGCGAAGCTCGCCGCCGAGACCGCGAAGCCGGTCAAGGACTACCCGGTTTTCCTGCCCTACGCGCAGGAGACCTACGACAACGTCGCCGAGCTCAGCTACGACGAGCTCGTCCGCGTGTACCAGATCGCCGACAAGGTCGAGCGGCAGGACGCCGACGACGCCCTCAAGGCGCGCGTCAAGGAGCAGATCGCCGAGCGCATCGCCTCGGGTCAGCTGTCGGCCGAGGCCTACAACCAGGTCGGAGCGGCGTACAAGTCCGTCACGAAGGTGGTCGTCCGCGGCCGCATCCTCCGCGACGGCGTGCGCATCGACGGACGCGGCCTGGCCGACATCCGCCCGCTCGACGCCGAGGTGCAGGTCATCCCGCGCGTCCACGGCTCGGCCATCTTCCAGCGCGGCGAGACCCAGATCCTGGGTGTCACCACGCTGAACATGCTCAAGATGGAGCAGCAGATCGACTCGCTGTCGCCCGTCACCAAGAAGCGGTACCTGCACCACTACAACTTCCCGCCCTACTCGACCGGTGAGACCGGCCGCGTCGGATCGCCGAAGCGTCGCGAGATCGGGCACGGCTTCCTCGCCGAGCGCGCCCTCGTGCCGGTGCTGCCGAGCCGCGAGGAGTTCCCCTACGCGATCCGCCAGGTCTCCGAGGCGCTGAGCTCCAACGGCTCGACCTCGATGGGCTCGGTCTGCGCGTCGACCCTGTCGCTCCTCAACGCCGGAGTGCCGCTGCGCGCCCCGGTCGCGGGCATCGCGATGGGCCTCGTGTCCGACGTCGTCGACGGCCAGACCCGCTACGCGGCGCTGACCGACATCCTGGGCGCCGAGGACGCGCTCGGCGACATGGACTTCAAGGTCGCCGGAACCGCCGAGTTCGTCACGGCCATCCAGCTCGACACGAAGCTCGACGGCATCCCGTCGTCGGTGCTCGACGCCGCGCTCAAGCAGGCCAAGGACGCCCGCACCACGATCCTCGCGGTGCTCACGGCGGCCATCGACCAGCCCGACGAGATGGCCCCGACCGCGCCCCGCGTGATCTCGGTGCAGATCCCCGTCGACAAGATCGGCGAGCTGATCGGCCCCAAGGGCAAGACGATCAACGCGATCCAGGACGAGACCGGCGCCGACATCTCCATCGAGGAGGACGGCACCGTCTACATCGGAGCCGTCGACGGTCCGTCGGCCGAGGCCGCGCGTGCGCAGGTCAACGCCATCGCGAACCCGACCAACCCCGAGGTCGGCGAGCAGTTCCTCGGAACCGTCGTCAAGCTCGCGACCTTCGGCGCGTTCGTCTCGCTCCTCCCCGGCAAGGACGGACTGCTGCACATCAGCGAGGTCCGCAAGCTCGCCGGCGGCAAGCGCGTCGAGAACGTCGAGGACGTCCTCGGAGTCGGCCAGAAGCTGCTCGTCCAGATCACCAAGATCGACGACCGCGGCAAGCTGTCCCTCGCGCCCGTCGTGGCCGAGGAGGCCGAGGTCGAGGCACCCGCCGAGAGCTGATCCCTCCTGCACGACCGTGACGCCCGTCCCACTCCGGTGGGGCGGGCGTCCGTCGTCGGCGGGGGCATGGGGTACGGTGGCGGGACCGCGCCGCACCGCCCCGACCGGAGGACTCCGTGACCGACCCGACGCCGCTGGCCACCGAGCCGGAGACGCTGCTCCTCTCACGCACCCTGGGTCGGACCGGCCTCCCCGTGCATCCGCTCGCCCTCGACGGCTCCGTCTTCGGCTGGGCCGCCGGGATCGACGACACCACCGAGGTGCTCGACGCTTTCGGCCGTCTCGGCGGCACCCTGATCTCGACCGCGGACCACTACGCGACCGGTCGGAGCGAGTACATGATCGGCCGCTGGCTCGAGCAGAGCGGGCTGCGCGAGCGGATGCTGGTCGCGACGAAGGTCGGCCGGCACCCGGACGCGCCGGGCCTCGCCCCGGAGGACGTCCGCATCGCGATCGAGGGGAGCCTCGAGCGGCTCGGCACCCGGATCGACCTGCTCTCGTTCGACAGCGAGGACCCCGGGATCCCCATCGCCGACAGCCTGGCGGCGGTCGCGCCGTTCCTGGCGGACGGATCGGTCGGCGCCCTGGGCGCCGCGCACTTCAGCGGAGCCGCGATCACGGCGCTGCACGAGACGGCGACCGCGTTCGCGCTGCCGTCGCTCTCGGCCGTCGTGTCGGAGTACAGCCTGATGGAGCGCCGGACCTACGAGACCGACGTCGCCCCCGAGGTGGTGCGGCTCGAGCTCGGCACCCTCGCGCGGCTGCCCCTGGCGAGCGGCTACCTCACCGGCGCCCTGCGCAGCCGCACGGACGAGCCGGAGTCGGCCCTGTTCGAGGCGGGCCTGGACTACGTCGGCCGCCACGGCTCCCGCGTGCTCGCTGCCCTCGACGAGATCGCGGGGGCCCACGGCACGGAGCCCGGCGTGGTCGCGCTCGCCTGGGTGCTCTCGCACCAGGAGGTCTCGGCGGCGATCGTCCGGGCGCGGAACGCCGCGGAGCTCGAGTCGCTGTTCGCGGCGGCCGCGCTCCCGCTGACCCGGAGCGACATCGCTCAGCTGGACCGCGTCTCCGCCTGAGGCTCTCGCCCGCTGGTCCGCCGCCGTCGAGCGCCGCGCCCCGCGCCGGGCTCGGAGCGGGGCGCGGCGAGGTTCAGCGGCGCAGGATGCGCGCCTCCCACGGGCCGAGCGTCGACCCGGTCGCACTGGCGACGTTGCCGAGGACCGTCTCGGCAGCCGCCCACTCCTCGAGCAGCGGCACCTCGAGCGGCTCACCGGACACGTTCCCGACGACGAGCAGCTCGCCCGGTCCGGTGCGCGTGAAGGCGAAGAGCGCGGGGTGCTCGGGCTCCAGCAGCGCGAAGCGGCCCAGCTGCACCGTCTCGTCGGCGTGCCGCAGCGCGATCAGCGCCCGGTAGTACTCGAAGACCGACCGCTCGGCGGCCCGATCGGCGGCGACGTTCACCTCGGCGGCGTTCGGGTTGACCGCGATCCACGGCTCGCCGGTCGTGAAGCCGGCCTGGAGGCTGTCGTCCCACTGCACCGGCGTGCGGGCGTTGTCGCGGCTCTGCGCGCGCAGCCCGGCGAGCACGGTCGCCGGGTCCTCGCCGCGCTCGCCGACGGCCTCGGCCCAGTAGTTCAGGGACTCGACGTCGCGGAAGTCCTCGATGCCGGCGAACGGGACGTTCGTCATCCCGATCTCGTCGCCCTGGTAGATGTACGGCGTGCCGCGCTGGAGGTGGAGGAGCGTCGCCCAGAGGGTCGCGGACTCGTAGCGGTGCGCGCCGTCGTCCCCGAAGCGCGAGACGAGACGCGGCTGGTCGTGGTTGCCGAGGTACAGGCTGTTCCAGCCGCGCTCGGCCAGGCCGTCCTGCCAGCGCGCGAGGTTGGCCTTCAAGGCGACCAGGTCCAGCGGCACCGGGTGGAACTTGTCGACTCCGTGGTCGATGCCGACGTGCTCGAACTGGAAGACCATGTCGAGCTCACGCCGCTCGGGATCGGTCACGAGCACCGCCTCCTCGAGGGTGACCCCGGGCATCTCGCCGACGGTGAGGAAGGAGCCCTCGCGGTGCGCGAACACGGCCTCGTGCATCTCGCGGAGGTACTCGTGCAGCCGCGGACCCACCCCTCCGACGATCCCCGCGCCGCCCTGCTCGCCGTCGACGGCTCCGACGTCCTTCGAGACGAGGTTGATCACGTCCATCCGGAAGCCGTCCACTCCGCGGTCGAGCCAGCGGTTCATCATCGCGTGCACCGCGTGCCGCACCTCGGGGTTCTCCCAGTTGAGGTCCGGCTGCTGCACCGCGAAGAGGTGGAGGAAGTACTCGTCCGTCGCCGGGTCGAGCGTCCAGGCCGGGCCGGAGAAGTAGGAGCGCCAGCCGTTCGGCTCGGCGACGTCGAGGCCGGCGCCGGCGGCCGCCTCGAGCTCGCGGCCGGGCTCGGCCGAGCGGCGCCCGCGGCGCCACCAGTACCAGTCGCGCTTCGGGTCCTCCTGCGAGGAGCGGGACTCGACGAACCAGGCGTGCTCGTCGCTCGTGTGGTTGACCACGAGGTCCATCACGATGCGGATGCCGCGCTCGTGGGCCTCCGCGAGGAGCAGGTCGAACTCCTCCAGCGTCCCGAACCGCGGGTCGATGTCCTCGTAGTCCGAGATGTCGTAGCCGTTGTCGTGCTGCGGTGACGGGTAGACCGGCGAGAGCCAGATCACGTCGACCCCCAGGTCGGCGAGGTGGTCGAGCTTCGAGCGGATGCCGCCCAGGTCGCCGATGCCGTCGCCGTTCGAGTCCGCGAACGAGCGCGGGTAGATCTGGTAGACGACGGCGCTCGTCCACCAGGGCGCGGACGTCTCCCGCTCGGGGGAGTCGGAGGTCGGGGCGGCGGTCTCGGAGGGGGTCGGGGCGGCGGAGTCCATGGTCGCGAATCTAGCCCGGACGGCCGACACGGAGGGGCCCGCCGCACCGCTCGCCGGCGCGAGTCGACCCCGCCGGCGGCGCCCGTGTAACGATCTGGTGAACCGTGCGCGACCCGGCGGAGTGGCGGCTCCGGCGCTCGGATACTCTCTCCCCTGGCGGGACCCGAGCCGCCGCAGGGAGAGTGGTGGCGTGCCCAGGGACAGGACCGGCGCCGTCGTGCGGGCTCCCCGTCACAGTGCCGTCCCGCTCCCGCCCGCGGTCTCCCGCGCAGCCGCCTCGAGCGGCGTCCTCGCCGAGACCGGCCCCGTCGAGCCGACCGCCGTCGCACCCTCGCGCCGCCGGCCGATGGGCGACTCCGGCCACGACCTCTTCCCCTTCGTGCTCGACGCGGCGGCCCTCGGCCGCGACGACGGTGCCGCGCTGCTCGAGCGCTACGCGGCGTGGGGCGGCAACGGCGTCGTCGTCACCGACTCGAGCCTCGCTGAGGGCGTCGGCGGCTGGCCCGCCGGACACCGCGACCGGGACCGCTTCCTCCTGATCGGCCGCTTCGCCGCTCCGGTCGGCGCGCCCGCGACGCCGCGTGCGCTGGTGGACCGTGTCGAGGGGGCGCTGCGCCGCCTCCGCACCGATCGCCTCGACGTGCTGGCGGTCCGCCCCGACGGGGCCGGACGCCTCGACGAGCTCCTCAGCGCCGTCGACGTGCTGCTGGCGCGCGGGCTGGTGCGGTCGGTGGTCGCCTCCGGGTTCTCCCCGGAGGAGCTGTTCGAGGCGCGCGTCCTGGCCGCCCACGGGCTGCCCCGCCTCGCCGGCGCGGAGGTCCGCTGGAACCTGCTCGAGCGGCCCGGCTCGGAGGGCGATCTCGGCCTCGTCGCCGCCGGCCAGGGACTCGCCCTGCTCGCGACCGTCCCCCTCGCCCACGGGTTCCTCCGCGGCGCCGAGCGCACCCGCCGCGAGCTCGGCCGCCTGCCCGACGGGGCACTCGCCGCCGCCCACCTCGGGCGCCGCGGACGCCGGGTCCTCGCCGTCCTCGACGCGATCGGTGCCGAGCTCTCGGCCGCTCCCGCCGCCGTCGCCCTGGCCTGGCTGCTCGGCCGGCCGCGGCTGACCGCCGCGACGGTCGCCCCGCGCTCACCCGCCGACGTGGACGCGCTGGTGCGCGCGGTCTCGCTCGAGCTCGACCCCGGACACCTGGCCGCGCTGGAGCGCGCGCGCCGCTGACCGCGCCCGTCCGCGACGCCCCCTGCACCTCTCCCGCCACGGCGCGACAGCCCGGCTCGGGCCGCCGTCGCGGTGGCCTAGGGTGGGCACGATGAATCACGGAGTCGCACTGCCCCTCGACCAGCCGGAGACGTCAGTCCGGGCCGCAGGCGGATCCACGGTCCGCCGCTCCGTCCTCCCGAGCGGTGTCCGCATCCTCAGCGAATCGGTGCCCGGCGCCCGCAGCGCCACGATCGGCTTCTGGGTCGCCGCGGGTTCTCGCGACGAGCGGCCCGGCCGCCCCGCGACCGCGGGCGAGCCCGCCGTGCCCTCCAACGTCGGCTCGACGCACTTCCTCGAGCACCTGCTGTTCAAGGGCACGCAGAAGCGGTCCGCCCTCGACATCGCCGTGTCCTTCGACTCCGTGGGCGGGGAGCACAACGCTCTCACCGCCAAGGAGTACACCTGCTACTACGCCAAGATCCAGGACCGCGACCTCCCGATGGCGGTCGAGGTGATCGCCGACATGGTGACCTCGAGCCTGATCGATCCGGACGAGTTCGAGACCGAGCGCGGGGTCATCCTCGAGGAGCTGGCGATGGCGGACGACGATCCGGCCGACGTGGCGGGCGAGAAGCTGTTCGAGGCCGTGTTCGGCGACCACCCGCTGGGCCGCCCGATCGGGGGCACCGCCGCGACCATCGGCGAGGCCACCCGGGACGCGGTCTGGGCGCACTACCGCGCCGCCTACCGCCCGCGAGACGTGGTGATCACCGTCGCCGGCGCCGTCGACCACGAGGCGCTCGTCGCGCTGCTCCAGCGGGTCCTCGTCGCCGACGGCTGGGACCTCGGCACGGCGGCCCCGCCCGTCGAGCGGCGCGTCGGCGGCCGTGCGTCCTACACCCGCGGCAGCGCCCTGTCGGTGGTGCACCGCCCCACCGAGCAGGCGAACCTGCTGGTCGGCTTCCCCGGTCTCGCCGCGGGCGACGAGCGGCGGATGACGATGGGCGTCCTCAACTCGATCCTCGGCGGCGGCATGTCCTCGCGGCTGTTCCAGGAGGTACGCGAGAAGCGCGGCCTGGCCTACTCCGTCTACTCCTTCGCCCCGTCCTACTCGGACGCGGGCCTCTTCGGGCTCTACGCCGCGTGCACCCCGGCGAAGGCGGGGACGGTCGCCGAGCTCCTGCTCACCGAGTTCCACCGCCTCGCCGAGGACGGCGTCACCGACGACGAGCTCGCCCGCGCCCGCGGCCAGCTCTCGGGAGCGGCGGCGCTCGCGCTGGAGGACTCCGACACCCGGATGTCGCGCCTCGGACGCGCCGAGCTGACCTTCGGCGAGTTCGTCGACCTCGACGAGAGCCTGCGCCGACTCGCCCTCGTCGGCGCGGAGGACGTCCAGGCACTCGCGGCAGACTTGGCCCGGGGGCCGTCGTCGATCTCGGCCGTCGGCGCGGTCGACGAGTCGGCCTTCGCCGGGATCGCCGGGATCGAGAGCGCCTCCGCGATCTGATCCGATCGTCGAACGCCCGCTGACCGCGCACCGCCGCGCCGCACCAGGGAGGACCCCGTGTCCCACTACATCTACCTCGTCCGCCACGGCGAGCAGCAGGACGCCGAGCACGGCATGCCGGACGGCCCGCTCTCGGCCCGTGGTGAGCGCCAGGCGAGGCTCATCGCCGAGCGGCTCGGCGGAGTCCCCTTCACCGGAGCGTGGCACTCGCCGCTGCGCCGGGCCGAGGAGACGGCCGCGCGCTTCCAGACGCTTCTGCCGAGCCTGCCGCTCCAGCCGTCCTCGCTGCTGTTCGACTGCATCCCCTCGGGGCCGACCCCGGACATGCCCAAGGCGTTCGAGCCCTTCTTCGGCAGCGTCACCGCGGCCGAGATCGAGGCGGGGCACGCGCAGATGCAGGACGCGGTGGCCGAGTTCCTGGCGCCGTCGCGCGAGGACCGCCACGACCTCCTCATCACCCACAACTTCGTGATCGGCTGGTTCGTCCGCCACGTGTTCGACGCTCCCGACTGGCGGTGGCTGGGCCTCAACCAGGCCAACTGCGGGCTGACGATCATCCGCGTCCGCTCCCGCAAGCCGCCGGTGCTCGTCGTGCACAACGACCTCTCGCACCTGCCCGTGGAGCTGCGCACCGGCCTGCCCGAGGCCCAGCCGTACTGAGCTGCGGGCTACGCTGAGTCGGTGACTACCTCCGTCGCCGTGGTCGGCGCGTCCGGCCGACTCGGCTCGTTCACCTGCTCGCTCATCGAGGCGTCGAGCGAGTTCTCGCTCGTCGCGCGGCTCGGCTCGCGGAGCGATCCCGCCGAGATGCTCGAGGCCGACGTCGTCGTCGACATGACCGTGCCGGCCGTCAGCCAGCAGATCGTCGACTTCGCCGTGGCCAACGGGAGGAAGGTGCTCGTCGGCACCTCCGGCTGGACCGGCGACCGGATCGCGGCCCTCCGGCGCAGCGTCGCCGAGCAGCCGGAGGCCGGCGTCGTGATCATCCCCAACTTCTCGCTGGGCTCGGTGCTCGCGACCGCGCTGGCCACCGTGGCCGCGCGCTTCTTCGACGCCGCCGAGATCGTCGAGACCCACGGCGCCCGCAAGGTCGACTCGCCCTCCGGGACCGCGGTCCGCACGGCCGAGCTGCTGCTGCGCGCCCGGGCCGAGCTCGGTCCGGTGCAGGCTCCGCACACCGACCAGCGGGCCCGCGGCCAGCAGGTCGCGAGCGTCCCGGTCCACAGCCTCCGCCTGCCCGGAGTGGAGGCGCGCCAGGAGGTCGTCTTCGGCGGCACCGGCGAGACGGTCACCATTCGGCACGACACCACCTCGCAGGCCTCCTACGAGCAGGGCGTCCTGCGCGCTCTCGACGCGGTCCGGACGACCACGGGCGTGGTGGTGGGCCTCGACGCGCTGATCGACCTGCGCGCCGCCTTCGACGCCGCGCCTCTCGACGAGCGGCCGGTCGACGAGCAGCCCGTCATCGACCGGGCTCCGTCCGGCCAGGCCGCCGCAGCGACGAGCACCCCGTGAGGACCCGCATCGGCGTCGTCCTGATGGCGGTCCTGCTCGCCCTCTACCTGTTCGTCTGCCTGCAGTACTCCGTCGTCGCCTTCGCCGCGGCGACGGTGCCCGGCATCGTGATGGGCGTCGGCCTGCTGATCCTCGGCGCCGTCGGCGTCTGGGGGCTCGTGCGCGAGCTGCTGTTCGGGCTCCGCGCCGAGAAGCTGGCCCGTCGGCTGGAGGGCGAGAACGCGCTGCCGCAGGAGGTCCTCGACTCGCGGGCCAGCGGGCGTCCGCTCCGGGAGGAGGCGGACGCGCTGTTCCCGCAGTACGCGGAGGAGGTCGATGCGCAGCCCGGGAGCTGGCGCGCCTGGTACCGCCTCGGCCTCGCCTACGACGCCAGCGGCGACCGCAAGCGCGCCCGAGGCGCCATCCGCCGGGCCATCGCGCTGGAGCACGAGGCTCCGGCCTGACCGCTCGGCCGCGACCCGAGCGCGGCTCTCCGGCGAGTACCGCTCAGGCGGCCCGGATCAGGCGAGCACCCACTCCAGCGCCTCGCCGACCGTGCGGTGGCGGAACTCGAAGCCGTCGTCGAGCAGCCGCTGGGGGACCAGGCGCTGGCTCGAGAGCAGGAGCTCGTGCCCGGCGTCGCGCAGCGCGAGCTCGATGATCTTCTCGGGGACGGCCAGCTTGAACGGGCGGTGCAGCTGCTCGGCGAGGGTGCGCATCACGTCGTTCGCGGTCGCCGGCACCGGTCCGGCGAGGTTCACCGGGCCCGAGAGCGAGGACGTGAGCAGGTGGCGGATCGCCGCGGCCTCGTCGTAGAGGCTGATCCAGGGCCAGGCCTGGTTGCCGCTGCCGAGGGGTCCGCTGAGGCCGAGCTTCGTCAGGGGCAGGAGCGGCTTGAGCGCGCCGCCGTCGCCGAGGACGAGCCCGGTGCGAGCGGTGACTACCCGCGTGGCCTCGGGCGCGAGGTGGGCGGCCTTCTCCCAGCGGTCGACGACGTCGGCGAGGAACCCGTCGCCGCGCGAGGACTGCTCGGTGAGCTCCTCGCCCGGGCGGTCTCCGTAGTAGCCGACCGCGGAGGCGTTGATCAGCGTCGTCGGCGGGGTCGAGGACATCCGCATCGCGTCGGTGAGGGTCTGCGTGGACTGGATCCGCGAGTCGAGGATCTCCCGCTTGTAGGACGCGGTCCACGGCAGGCGGCTGATCGAGGCGCCGGAGAGGTTGATCACGGCGTCGACGCGGTCGAGCACGCTGAAGTCGAGCATGTGCGAGGTGGGCGCCCAGTGGAACTCGTCCGGGCTCGACGGCGCGTGGCGCACCAGGCGCAGGATCTCGTGCCCCTCGGCGCGCAGCTGGCGGGTCAGCTCGGAGCCGATCATCCCGCTGGCGCCCGAGATCAGGACGCGGAGCCGGGGAGCGGACGCATTCGGCCGGGCCGAGGGCAGCTCGGACGGCGTCGACACGTGCTCGCCCGGCGTGCGCGCGGCGCGTCGCGGCGAGCCGGAGTCCGTGGTCCCGTCGTGGTCGGAGTGCCGTGCGGATGAGTCGCTCATGGTGCCTCCCGGAGCCGGTCGCGGGCCGCCCGCGAAGCGGACCCAGCCTAGAGCCTCACGCCCGGGAGCCGGCCGAGCGCCCGACCAGGCCGGCCCGCGCGAGCACGAGGTAGAGCTCGCAGCCCAGGCAGAGGCCGAACACGGCGTTGAGGAAGGCGGCGAGGAAGGCGACGGCCGCGGCGACCGGAACCGATCCCGGGACGCCGGCGACGTGCAGGAGGACGCCGGCGCCGGTCACCACCAGGCCGATCAGCTGGGCGAAGCGCGGCGGGCGGGCGTCCTCCCACTCGCGCGGCGGTGCCAGGTGCGGCCGGACCACCCGGCGGAACAGCACCGCCCAGGGGCCGGAGCCGACGCCGCGCGCGGCCGACCAGGCGAAGAGGGCGGCGAGCGCGAGCAGCAGGAGGAAGCCGGGCTGGGAGAGCCGGCCGTCGAGGTCGGCCCGGGCCGCGGCCGCGAGCCCGAGGCCCACGGCCGTGAGGAGGAGTGCGGCGGTGACTCCGGCGGCGACCCTCGGGCCGCGGGGATCGACGGTGCCGGACGGGGGAGTGGCGCCGGTGGTGGAGGGGGAGCGGGTGCTCATCATGTCTCCTGGAGTCGGTCGAGCTCGATGGTCAGGGCGGCCCGGGTCGGAGCGCCGCCGACGCGGCTGCGCGGCACTCCGTCTCGATCGAGCAGGAGGAGCGTGGGCGTCTGCCGGACGCGGAAGCGCGCCGCGAGGTCGGGGCGGTGCGTCAGATCGACGTCGAGGTGCGCCAGCCCGGGCCGCTGCTGGGCGAGCTCCCCGAGCATCCGTCGCACTGCAGGGCACCGCGTGCAGACGTCGGTCGAGAACTGCACGACTGTGGCCCGGGTCCCGAGCACTGCGCCGGGGACGAGCTCGCCGGGGTCGATCGCGGGGTCCTGGCGCGAGGGGGCGCTCGCGACGCGCCCGGAGCGGGCCCGATGGACAGCCCCGAGGACGACGCCCAGCACGACGAGGCCGAGCAGTGCGGCGAGGATCGTCACGGGCTCCATCCGGGAAGCGTAGGTCGGCGCGGGCGCTGCGCGGACGACTGTTTCGGGATGTGACGACGGCCGCGGTCGGAGCGTGGTCTAGGTTCGATCCGTGACCGAACAGAGCAGCCTCAGCGCAGACCCGAGTAGTCCCGTCTTCCGCAGTGATGTCGTCGTCGAGCTGGTCCGCGCGAGCGCCCACGACTCCGACGTGCTGTTCGCGGCCCGCGTCTCGACCCAGGGCGAGAAGACGCTCGCCGAGGCGCTCGACGGCGAGGAGTCCGACGCCGAGCTGCAGCGCAAGCGCGACCGCGGCCTGATCAACTACCTCATGCGCGACCGCCACGGCTCGCCGTTCGAGCACAACTCGATGACCTTCTACGTGCAGGCGCCGATCTTCGTCTTCCGCGAGTTCATGCGGCACCGCATCGCCTCCTACAACGAGGAGTCGGGCCGCTACCGCGAGCTCCGTCCGGTCTTCTACGTGCCCGGCCCCCGCCGCAACCTCGTGCAGGTCGGCAAGCCCGGCGCCTACTCCTTCGAGCCGGGCACCCCCGAGCAGGCCGAACTCGTCGCCGAGGAGACGCGCCGCGTCAGCACGCAGGCCTACGAGTCGTACCGGCGGATGCTCGGCGAGGGCGTCGCCCGCGAGGTCGCCCGGATCGTCCTCCCGCTGAACATCTACTCGTCGATGTACGTCACGCTCAACGCCCGCTCGCTGATGAACTTCCTCTCCCTGCGCACCAAGCGCGAGGACTCGACGTTCCCCTCCTTCCCGCAGCGCGAGATCGAGATGGCGGCCGAGCAGATGGAGACGCACTTCCAGGAGTTGATGCCCCTCACGGCCGCCGCCTTCACGGCGAACGGCCGGGTCGCCCCGTAGCCCGCCGACCGGCGAGCACGAGCGGGCCGTCCCGCCCGATCCGCCTGCTGCCGTCCGCGCGGGCGGCTCCGGGAACCTCCTCCCGGCGGCGCGGCGGCGACCCGCTACCCTGGCAGCGTGTCAACTCCGGAGAATCCCTTCGGCCAGGTCCTGGTCGCCCTGGTCACCCCGTTCACCGCCGACGGCGAGGTCGACTGGCCCGGTGTCGAGAAGCACATCGACGACTGCATCGCAGCGGGCGCGGACGGCATCGTGGTCACCGGGACCACGGGCGAGACCAGCACCCTGACCGACCCGGAGAAGATCCGCCTCGTCGAGGTCGGCCGCTCGGTCGCCGGGGGCCGCGCGAAGATCATCACGGGAGGCGGCTCGAACGAGACCGCCCACGCCATGCAGCTCGCCCGTCAGAGCGAGAAGGCCGGCGCCGACGGCAACATGATCGTCACCCCGTACTACAACAAGCCCACGCAGGCGGGCGTGCTCACCCACTTCCGGATGATCGCGGATGCGACGGACCTGCCGGTGATCCTCTACGACATCCCCGGCCGCACTGGCGTGCCGATCCGCTACGAGACGATCCTGCGGGCGGCCAAGCACCCGAACATCCTGGCCGTGAAGGACGCGAAGGGCGATCTCTCCGAGGTCAGCCGCGTGCTCAACCAGACCGACCTGATGTACTTCTGCGGCGACGACGCGAACGTGCTCCCCGAGCTCGCCATCGGCGCCACGGGGCTCATCGGCGTCACCGCGAACATCGCCGCCGCGCCGTACCGCACGATCGTCGACGCCGTGAACGCGGGCGACCTCCACGCGGCCACCCGCGCACACCAGCAGCTCGAGCCGCTCGTGCGCGCCGTGATGACGCACGTCCCCGGGACCGTCGCCGCGAAGTACATCCTGCACGGCCTCGGCCGCATCTCCTCGCCGCGCGTGCGGCTGCCCCTGGTCGGCCCGGAGGAGTCGGAGGCGGCGCTCATCGAGGACGAGCTCGGCCTGGTCCGCGACATCCCGGGCGTCGACTTCCGCAACTTCCGGCCCGACCGCAACGCCGCGGCCGGCGGCGCCCTCCCGAAGGTCGCCGGCACCACCCGCTGAGCCCGAGCGGCACGTCCCGAGAAAGCACCGCTGGAGAAGGAGGGCGCATGCCCGGTCCCGTGATCATCCCCGCCCCGCTCGCTCCGGGAACGCTCCGGATCATCCCCCTCGGCGGCCTCGGCGAGATCGGCCGCAACATGACCGTCTTCGAGATCGACGGCAGGCTCCTGGTCGTCGACTGCGGCGTGCTCTTCCCGGAGGAGGACCAGCCGGGCGTCGACCTGATCCTCCCGGACTTCACGCCCATCCGGGACCGGCTCGACGACATCGTCGGAGTGGTCCTCACCCACGGCCACGAGGACCACATCGGCGCCGTCCCCTACCTGCTCCGCCTGAAGCGCGACATCCCGCTGATCGGCTCCACCCTCACGCTCGCCCTCGTCGAGGCGAAGCTCAAGGAGCACCGGATCACGCCGTACACGCTCACGGTGAAGGAGGGCGACGTCGAGAACCTCGGGCCCTTCGAGCTCGAGTTCGTCGCCGTGAACCACTCGATCCCGGACGCGCTGGCCGTGTCGATCGTCACCGACGCGGGCTCGGTGCTGCACACCGGCGACTTCAAGATGGACCAGCTGCCGCTCGACGGCCGGATCACCGACCTGCGCGCCTTCGCCCGCCTCGGCGAGGAGGGAGTCGACCTGTTCATGGTCGACTCCACCAACGCCGACGTCCCCGGCTTCACGCCGAGCGAGCGCGACATCGGCCCGGTCATCGAGAGCGTCATGGCCAGGGCAACCCGCCGTGTCATCGTCGCGAGCTTCTCCAGCCACGTGCACCGGGTGCAGCAGGTGCTCGACGCGGCTCACGCCACGGGCCGCCGCGTGGCGCTGCTCGGCCGCTCCATGGTCCGCAACATGCGCATCGCCGCGGATCTCGGCTACCTGCACGTCCCTCCGGGAGTCCTGGTCGACATGAAGAAGTCGGGCGACGTCCCCGAGGACAGGATCGTCTACATGTCCACCGGGTCGCAGGGCGAGCCGATGGCCGTCCTCAGCCGGATGGCCAACCTCGATCACCAGATCGAGCCGGGGGAGGGCGACACGGTGATCCTCGCCTCCAGCCTCATCCCCGGCAACGAGAACGCGGTGTACCGGGTCATCAACGGGCTCACCCGGCTCGGAGCGACCGTCGTGCACAAGGGCAACGCGAAGGTGCACGTGTCCGGGCACGCCGCAGCCGGCGAGCTCCTCTACTGCTACAACATCCTCAAGCCGCTGAACGTGATGCCGGTGCACGGCGAGTACCGGCACCTGGTCGCGAACGCGCAGCTCGCGCGTGAGACCGGGATCGCGGAGGAGAACACGATCATCGCCGAGGACGGCACCGTGATCGACCTGCTCGACGGCAGGGCGACCGTCGTCGGACGGCTCGACCTGGGGTTCGTCTACGTCGACGGATCGTCGGTGGGCGAGATCACCGACGCCGACCTCAAGGACCGGCGGATCCTCGGCGAGGAGGGCTTCATCTCGATCATCGTGGTGGTCGAGGCGGGCACGGGGCGGATCGTCGTCGGCCCCGAGATCCACGCGAAGGGCTTCGCGGAGGACGACAGCGTCTTCGACGAGGTCAAGCCGCGGATCGCGGCCGCGCTCGAGGAGGCGGTGCGGAACGGGGCGAACGATCAGCACGCGCTCTCGCAGGCCGTCCGTCGCGTCGTCGGCCGCTGGGTCAACACCTCCTACCGCCGCCGGCCCATGATCGTGCCGCTCGTCATCGAGGCCTGAGCCTCCCGGCCGGCGGCGGATCGGCGCCGGCGGTCGCGGCGCGGGTCACCGGCCCTGACGGGGGCGGCGGGTACGGTGGCCTCATGGCGACCAGTACCAAGACGACCTCGCGCGGGCGCGGCAGCGCGACTCCGCGCTCCGGCGCGCCGCGATCCGGACGGGGCTCGGGCAAGGCGGCCGCCGAGACGAAGACGGTTGCCTTCGAGTCCGCCCCGCGCACCAACCCCGCCGTGCGGTTCTGGATGGCGCTGGCCCACCTCGCGGGCGGCGCCGCCCGCGCCCTCGGTCCCGAGCGGCTGGCGAAGGAGGAGCGCCGCGACGGCGTCCCCTTCCTGCTGCTGCTGCTGGCCGTCGCGGGCGCGGTGGTCGAGTGGTTCCTCGCGACCGACCCGGTCGCCCTGGTGCTCGACGCGTGGAGCTTCGGCGGCTTCTTCGGCCGGGTCGCCTACGTGCTGCCGGTCGTCCTTCTCCTCTTCTCCCTCTGGCTCTTCCGGCACCCCCGGTCCGTCGACGACAACGGGCGGATCGGCGTGGGCGTCATCACGCTGCTCGTCGCCTCCGCCGGCATCTGCCACGCGCACCTCGGCCTGCCGCAGCCCGGCCAGGGAATCGAGACCATGGCGGCCGCGGGAGGCGTCCTCGGCTGGCTGGTGGGCGCCCCGCTCGCGGCGATCGCCACCGTCCCCGGCGCGACCGTGCTGCTGTCTCTCGTGATCCTGCTGTCGCTGTTCATCATCACCAAGACCCCGCCGAACCGCATCGGCGCGCGCTCGCGGGAGCTCTACGGCTACCTCTTCGGCGCCCCTGTGCTCGACGACGAGGAGCGCGCCCGCCTCAAGGCCGAGCGGGCCGCCGCGAAGGCCGCGGCGAAGGCGGAGGCCGAGCAGGAGGAGGACGCGCAGCAGGACGGCGGAGAGCTGCCCTGGTGGCGGCGCACCGAGTCCGGGCGCGAGGACGAGCCGACCGTGCAGACCGAGCTCCCGATCGACTCCTTCACCGAGGTGCTCGAGGGCACCGCGCCCGCCCGCGGCCGCGCGAAGGGCTTCGACACCGCGCTCGAGGAGCGCGACGACGAGGCCCACCCGCCGACCCGCTCCTACGCCACCGAGGTGCTGGCCGAGGCCGAGACCGCCGAGGCGGCGCTCGCCCGCTTCGAGCAGACGGGCGCTCCCCGCGGCGCGACCGGCGTGGTCGACGACGACGCGACCGAGGTCATCCGGCTCGACCGCCTCGACGTGGCGCCCGCCGTCCCGATCCCGCCCGTCATCGAGACCGGCCCGATCGCGCCCCTCGCCGAGGAGGACCCGACCGCCGGTTTCGACTCCTCGTTCGAGGACGACGCGCCGTACCGCCTCCCCTCGGCGGCCGCCCTCTCGACGGGCACGCCCTCCAAGGCGCGCTCGGCGGCCAACGACGAGATGGTCCGCGCCATCACCGAGGTGCTGCAGCAGTTCAACGTGGACGCGACGGTCACCGGCTTCTCCCGCGGCCCGACCGTCACCCGCTACGAGATCGAGCTCGGCCCCGGCGTCAAGGTCGAGCGCGTCACCGCGCTCAGCAAGAACCTCTCCTACGCCGTCGCCAGCAACGAGGTCCGGATCCTCTCCCCGATCCCGGGCAAGAGCGCGATCGGCGTCGAGATCCCCAACACGGACCGCGAGATCGTCTCGCTGGGCGACGTCCTCCGCTCGCCGGCCTCGACGACGTCCACGCACCCGATGACCATCGGCGTCGGCAAGGACGTCGAGGGCGGCTACGTCGTGGCGAACCTCGCCAAGATGCCGCACCTCCTGGTCGCCGGCTCCACCGGCTCCGGCAAGTCCAGCTTCGTCAACTCGATGATCACGAGCCTGCTGATGCGCGCGCGCCCGCAGGACGTGCGGATGGTCCTGATCGACCCCAAGCGCGTGGAGCTCACTATCTACGGCGGAGTGCCGCACCTGATCACTCCGATCATCACGAACCCCAAGAAGGCCGCCGAGGCGCTGCAGTGGGTCGTGAAGGAGATGGACATGCGCTACGACGACCTGGCGTCGTTCGGGTTCCGTCACATCGACGACTTCAATGCGGCCGTCCGCGCGGACGAGATCAAGCTCCCGGCGGGCAGCAGCCGCGTCCTCAAGCCGTACCCGTACCTCCTCGTGGTGGTCGACGAGCTCGCCGACCTGATGATGGTCGCCCCGCGCGACGTCGAGGACTCGATCGTGCGCATCACCCAGCTCGCGCGCGCCTCGGGCATCCACCTCGTGCTGGCCACGCAGCGGCCGAGCGTCGACGTGGTGACCGGCCTCATCAAGGCGAACGTGCCCAGCCGCCTCGCCTTCGCGGTGACCAGCGTGACCGACTCGCGGGTCATCCTCGACCAGCCGGGAGCCGACAAGCTCATCGGGCAGGGCGACGGCCTCTTCCTCCCCATGGGCACCAACAAGCCGATGCGCGTCCAGGGCGCCTGGGTCCGCGAGGACGAGATCGCGAAGGTCGTCGAGCACGTCACCCGTCAGGCGCAGCCCGAGTACCGCCAGGACATCACCGTGCAGGCGCAGCGCAAGGAGATCGACTCCGACATCGGGGACGACCTCGAGCTGCTGGTCGCGGCGGCCGAGCTCGTCGTCAGCACGCAGTTCGGCTCGACCTCGATGCTGCAGCGCAAGCTCCGCGTCGGCTTCGCCAAGGCCGGCCGACTGATGGACCTGCTCGAGTCGCGCGAGGTCGTCGGCCCCTCCGAGGGGTCGAAGGCCCGCGACGTGCTGGTCACCGCCGAGCAGCTGCCGGGCGTCCTCGCGCGGATGCGCGGCGAGGACACGGGCGAGGGGCCGGCCGCGCCGTCCTCGGTCGCCCCGGACCCGTACGCGGATCCGCTGGCCGAGCCGACGGGGCCCGCCGCCACCGACTACCACGACGACGACGAGGGGTCCGGCGAGGACGCCTGGACCCTGACGGGACGCGAGTGACCGTCCCGGTCGCCCGCACTGCGAGGAACGGCGGAGCACGATGACCCACCCCACCGCACCGGCTCCGGCCGCGTCGGGCAACTGGAACCTGCCGAACGCGATCACGGTCGTCCGGATCCTGCTGGCGCCCGTCTTCTTCTGGCTCCTGCTGGCCGACGGGGGGCAGGACGGCGGGATCCGGATCGCCGCGGCGCTCCTCTTCATCGTCGCGATCGCCACGGACGGCATCGACGGGCACATCGCCCGGAGCCGGGGCCTCGTGACCGATCTCGGCAAGCTCCTGGATCCGATCGCCGACAAGGTGCTCACCGGCGCGGCGCTCGTCGGGCTCTCGATCGTCGCGGAGCTGCCGTGGTGGGTGACGATCGTCATCCTGGTGCGCGAGATCGGCATCACCGTGTTCCGGATGGCCGTGCTCTCGGACCGGGTGATCCCCGCGTCGCGGGGCGGCAAGCTCAAGACGATCGTGCAGTCGATCGCGATCTCCCTCGCTCTGCTGCCGCTCTGGGCCGTCCTCGGCGAGTGGGTCCACTGGCTGAACGGCATCACGATGACGGCGGCGGTGGTGCTCACGGTCGCCACCGGGATCGACTACCTCGCCGACGCCGCCCGCCAGAGCCGGGCCGCCCGGTCGACGCGGTGACGGCCGCGCAGCTGATCGCCGAGCTCCGGCGGCGGGGTGTCGACCTCGCCGTCGCGGAGTCGCTCACCGGCGGCGCGCTCAGCTCCGCCCTCGTGGAGGTGCCCGGCGCCTCCGCCGTGTACCGCGGGGGAGTGGTGAGCTATGCCACCGACCTCAAGGACCGGCTCCTCGGGGTCGACGCGCGCGTCCTCGGCGAGCGGGGGCCCGTCGATCCCGGAGTCGCCGTGCAGATGGCGCGCGGAGCGTCCTCGCGGCTCGCAGCCGACGGGCGTCCGACGCTCGGCCTGGCGACGACGGGGGTCGCCGGTCCGGATCCGCAGGGGGATGCGGCCGTCGGCACCGTCTTCGTGGCGGCCGTCCTCGGCGAGGACGAGCTCGTCCGTGAGCACCGGTTCGACGGCGACCGCGCCGCGATCCGCGCCGCCTCGGTCGACGCGGCTCTCGCCCTCGGCGCGGAGCTGATCTCCCGCGGCGCATGAGGCGGATACCCAGCGAGGGCCCTCCGGGAATCGGAATGCGCCGCATTGCGGCCCGGTTACAACTGGTGTCGCTCACACGCAAAGTCCAGTCATCCGGTATTAGAGTCGACACCATACGAACCGGGTAGTGAACAGCTATCCGGTTCTCTCGTCCCAGCCCCCCGATCACCCGCTCCGGAATCTCCGGCGCTCGTGCTCGCGGTGCAGGTGCACGACATGCGGTTGACGTGGAGAAGGAGGGTCCAGTGGTTCTAGTTCGTCAGGAGATCGGCGATGTCCTCAGGGACTTTCGCCTGCAGAAAGGTCGTACGCTCCGTCAGGTGGCGAGCAAGGCGAGCGTTGCGCTCGGCTACCTGAGCGAGGTCGAACGCGGTCAGAAGGAGGCCTCCTCGGAGATCCTCGCCTCTGTCGCCGACGCCCTCGACACCCCCATCTCGGTGATCATGCGCGAGGTCGGCGATCGTCTCGCCGTCATCGAGGGCATCGACACCATCCCCGACACCATTCCGGCCGACATGGTCGCCGGCTTCGACGCGGACCTCGTCACGCAGTAGTCGGCCCCCGTCCCCTCCACTCACCGCACCCGTTCCACGCGAAGGGCGCCCAGGCTCCGGCCGGGCGCCCTTCGGCGTTCCCGGGGGAGTGCGGCCTCCGGGCAGCGGCTACCGTGGACGCATGCGCTTGAGCGAGTTCCGGCAGCTGGTGGACGACGAGTTCGGCGGCGCCTACGCCCGTGTCCTGGTCTCGGACCTCGTGCTGACCGAGCTCGGGGGCCGCACCGCCGAGCGCGCCCTCGCGGACGGAGCGGAGCCGCGCGAGGTCTGGCTCGCCCTCTGCCGCGCCAACGACGTCCCGGAGGCCCGGTGGCACGGCGTGGATCCGCGAAAGCGCCACCGCTGACGCTCCCGTCGCCGAAGTCGTGTTCGACACGCCGACGGCTCGTGCTCGAATCCGTGTTCGAACGGGACTAGGCTCCTCCACAGAAGCAGGAACGGCCCCGTCTCCACGGAGTCGCTCTCGCTCGGCCCCGATGTCGGTGGTCGGGCGTACCGTCGGAGACACCTGAACGGACCTGCTTCACCGCCTTGTCGCAGCCGGCCGGCACTGTCACTCCGACAGCCACCGGCATGTCGCGACAGCCTGTAGGCGACACCACCACGAACACGAGAGCGAGACGGCCATGCCCAGTTCCTCCGACCGCGAGAAGTCCCTCGAGACCGCACTCGCCCAGATCGACCGCCAGTTCGGCAAGGGCGCCGTCATGCGCCTCGGCAGCGACGACCGCGCTCCCGTCGAGGTGATCCAGACCGGTTCGATCGCGCTCGACGTCGCGCTCGGGATCGGCGGGCTCCCCCGCGGCCGCATCGTCGAGATCTACGGCCCCGAGTCCTCCGGAAAGACCACCCTCACGCTGCACGCGATCGCGAACGCGCAGCGCAACGGCGGCATCGCCGCCTTCATCGACGCGGAGCACGCGCTCGACCCCGAGTACGCCAAGAAGCTCGGCGTCGACATCGACTCCCTCCTCGTGTCGCAGCCCGACACCGGAGAGCAGGCGCTCGAGATCGCCGACATGCTCGTGCGCTCGGGCTCGATCGACCTCATCGTGATCGACTCCGTCGCGGCCCTCGTGCCGCGTGCCGAGATCGAGGGCGAGATGGGCGACTCCCACGTCGGCCTGCAGGCCCGCCTCATGTCCCAGGCGCTGCGCAAGCTGACCGGCGGACTGAACACCACGAACACCACGATGATCTTCATCAACCAGCTGCGCGAGAAGATCGGCGTCTTCTTCGGAAGCCCCGAGACCACGGCGGGCGGCAAGGCGCTCAAGTTCTACGCGTCGGTCCGCCTCGACATCCGCCGCATCGAGACGCTGAAGGACGGCACCGACGCGGTCGGCAACCGCACCCGCGTCAAGGTCGTGAAGAACAAGATGGCCCCGCCCTTCAAGCAGGCCGAGTTCGACATCCTCTACGGCGTCGGCATCTCCCGCGAGGGCAGCCTGATCGACTTCGGTGTCGAGCACGAGATCGTCCGCAAGTCGGGCGCCTGGTACACCTACGACGGCGACCAGCTCGGCCAGGGCAAGGAGAAGGCGCGCCAGTTCCTCATCGACAACCCCGATGTGGCCGCCGAGATCGAGAAGCGCATCCTGGTCAAGCTCGGCGTGATCGTCGACCCGAACGCGGCCGTCGAGGCCGCGCCGGTCGCGATCGAGACCAAGCAGCCCGTGCGCAAGGGCGCCTAGCCCGTGGCGGAGAAGGCCGCGGAGGGGGCGAAGGGCCGCCCCGTGGCCTTCCTGCCCTGGGTCGACCGGAGTGCGGCGGGCGACGAGGGCTGGGCTCCGGCGGCGCCGGACGCCGACGGGGCCGGGTCGCTTCCGGATCCGTCCGGAGCCGGAACGCCGCGTACCAGTGCTCCCGGGGCGGCCGCAGGCGAGTCGGGAGGCTCCGCCGTCGGGGGCGCCGCGTCTCCGGCCTCCGAGCGGATCGCCGAGCTCTCGGCTCATGTCGCCCGGCGCGCGCCGGCGTTCGTCGAGAACGCGGAGGACGAGGACGACGACGACGCGATCGAGATCCCGGAGGAGATCGATCCCGAGCAGGTCGCGGATCGGATCGTACGGGGGCTCTCCCGCAAGAGCCTCTCGGTCGCCGAGGTCGAGGCGCGCCTCTACACGGAGGGCGTCGCCGAGAAGGACGCCCTCGAGATCCTCGAGCGCTTCACGCGCTTCGGCTACCTCGACGACCTCCGCATGGCGGAGCAGCTGGTCGTCTCGCTCCGTGACCGCAAGAAGCTCGGCCGCTCCTCCATCCAGCAGGAGTTGCGCGCGCGGAAGATCGACCCCGAGGCGATCGCGTCAGCGCTCGACGAGCTGGACGGCGACGACGAGTACCGCACGGCGCTCGAGCTCGCGCGCAAGCGCCTGCCGAGCCTGCGCTCGCTCTCCGACGAGGTCGCCGAGCGCCGGCTCACGGGATTCCTCGCGCGCCGCGGCTACGCCGGCGGACTCGTGCAGCGCGTCGTCCGCGAGACGATCCGCAAGCCGGGGTCGGGCGTCCGCTTCCGCTGACACGGCGGGCCGGGAGCGGTCCGACCGGAGCGTAGAATCCCACACCATGAGCACGCTCGGTACCGCCCCGTCGCCCGTCGCCGAGACCCGGCCGAGGACCTACGAGGTCCGTACGTTCGGGTGCCAGATGAACGTGCACGACTCCGAGCGGCTGAGCGGTTCGCTCGAGGCGGCGGGCTACGTGTCCGCCGATGGAGCCGAGGCCGACGTCGTCGTGATCAACACCTGCGCGGTGCGCGAGAACGCCGACAACAAGCTCTACGGCAACCTCGGCCACCTCGCGTCGGTGAAGCGCCGACACGAGGGGATGCAGATCGCGGTCGGCGGCTGCCTCGCGCAGAAGGACAAGAACGTCATCCTCGACCGCGCCCCGTGGGTCGACGTCGTCTTCGGCACGCACAACATGGGCGCCCTCCCGAGCCTGCTCGAGCGCGCCCGCCACAACGACGAGGCGCAGCTCGAGATCCTCGAATCGCTCGATGTCTTCCCCTCCACGCTCCCCACGAAGCGCGACTCGACCTACAGCGGCTGGGTCTCGATCTCGGTCGGCTGCAACAACACCTGCACCTTCTGCATCGTCCCCTCGCTCCGCGGCAAGGAGAAGGACCGGCGTCCCGGCGACGTGCTCGCCGAGATCCAGGCGCTCGTGGACGACGGCGCGATCGAGGTCACCCTTCTCGGCCAGAACGTGAACTCCTACGGCGTCGAGTTCGGCGACCGCCAGGCGTTCTCGAAGCTGCTCCGCGCGGCGGGCACCATCGACGGGCTCGAGCGGATCCGCTTCACGAGCCCCCATCCCGCGGCCTTCACCGACGACGTGATCGACGCCATGGCCGAGACGCCGGCGGTGATGCCGCAGCTGCACATGCCGCTCCAGTCCGGCTCCGACCGCATCCTCAAGGCGATGCGCCGCTCCTACCGCTCCGAGAAGTTCCTCGGGATCCTCGACCGGGTCCGCGATCGCATCCCGCACGCGGCGATCAGCACCGACATCATCGTGGGCTTCCCCGGCGAGACCGAGGCCGACTTCCAGGAGACCCTGCGGGTGGTCGAGGCGGCCCGCTTCGCCTCCGCCTTCACCTTCCAGTACTCCATCCGACCCGGCACCCCGGCCGCGACGCTGCCCGACCAGATCCCCAAGGCGGTCGTCCAGGAGCGCTACGAGCGGCTCGTCGCCCTGCAGGATGCGATCAGCGAGCAGGAGAACCGCACGGTCGTCGGCCGCGAGGTCGAGGTCCTCGTCGCGACCGGCGAGGGCCGCCGCGACACGGAGACGCACCGGCTGAGCGGACGCGCCGAGGACAGCCGTCTGGTGCACTTCGACGTGCCCGAGGGCTCCGAGCAGCCGCGTCCCGGAGACGTGGTCTCGGTCCGGGTCACCCGTGCCGCGCCCTTCTACCTCCTGGCGGATTCGCCCGACGGCGCGCCGCTCCGCATCCGCCGCACCCGCGCGGGCGACGCCTGGGACCGGGCGCAGACCGAGTCCTGCGGAGTTCCGGCCGCCCCGGGCGCGAGCGGGGCGCCCCGGGTCTCGCTGGGCCTGCCGTCGCTGCGCGTGCGCGACGCCGGCACGCTGACGACGCCGATCTACGACGCCCTCGATGGCGAGCGCTGAGACCGGAGCCCCCGATACCGCGCCGGAGCTCATCGCGGTCGTCGGCGCGACCGGCACGGGCAAGTCCGACCTCTCGCTCGAGCTCGCCGAGGCGATCCGGCAGGACGGCGGCGCCGCTGAGATCGTGAACGCCGACGCGATGCAGCTCTACCGCGGGATGGACATCGGCACCGCGAAGCTGCCCGCCGACGAGCGTCGGGGCGTCCCGCACCACCTGCTCGACGTCCTCGACGTGACGGAGGAGGCGTCGGTCGCCCGCTACCAGAGCGAGGCGCGGCGCGTGATCGAGAGCGTGCTGGCGCGCGGGGCGACGCCGATCCTCGTCGGGGGCTCCGGTCTGTACGTCTCCAGCGTCGTCTTCGAGTTCTCGTTCGCGGGCACCGACCCGGCCGTCCGGCGCCGGCTCGAGGAGACCGCCGAGCGGGAGGGCCTGGGCGCCCTCGTCGAGCGGTTGCGCCGGATCGACGCCGGAGTGGCCGAGCGGATCGGTCCGCACAACGCCCGGCGCATCGTCCGCGCGCTCGAGATCGCGGAGCTCACCGGCGGGAGCACGCACAGCGCGCTGATGTCCGACGAGCCGGTTCGGTGGCGCCCCGCCTCGATCCTGTTCCTCGAGGCTCCGCGGGAGGAGCTGGTGCAGCGCCTCGACCGGCGGGTGGAGCGGATGTGGGCGACCGGGATGCTCGACGAGGTCGAGCGGCTCGTCCCCTTCGGCCTGGAGCGCGGCGTCACAGCCGGGCGGGCCATCGGGTACGCCCAGGCGCTCGCCCAGCGTGCCGGCGTCCTCCGCGAGGAGGAGGCGATCGCGGCGACGCAGGCGCTCACGCGCCGCTACGCACGTCGGCAGAACAGCTGGTTCCGGCGCTACGCCGGCGCCCACCGGCTCCCGTACGACGCGCCGGACCTGGTGTCGCGGGCGCACGCCGCCGCCCAGGCCGCCGCTCCCGCTCCTCGCTAGGCTGTGCGCCATGACGATCGAGCTGCACTTCACCAAGGGCCAGGGCACCGGCAACGACTTCGTGCTCTTCAGCGACCCGGACGGTGAGGTCGACCTCTCGCCCGCGCAGATCGCGATGATCTGCGACCGCCACTTCGGCGTCGGCGCCGACGGCGTCATCCGTGCCGTCCGCTCCCGCGCGATCCCGGAGGGCGCCGCGGCTCTGGCCGAGGAGAGCGAGGCGGAGTGGTTCATGGACTACCGCAACGCCGACGGCTCGATCGCCGAGATGTGCGGCAACGGCATCCGCGTCTACGCCGCGTTCCTGCTCGCGGGCGGCCTCGCGGCGCTCGAGCCCGGCGACACCCTGCCGATCGGCACCCGCGCCGGCGTCCGCGACGTCACCCGCAGCGGTGCCGGGTTCCAGGTCGACCTCGGCCGCTGGGAGCTGGCGGGCGGCGAGCCCCTGGTGCGGGCGAAGGAGCTCAAGGTCGCGCGCCCCGGTCTCGGGATCGACCTCGGCAATCCGCACGTGGTCGTCGCCCTCAGCAACGACGAGGAGCTCGACTCCGCCGACCTCTCCTACATCCCGCAGCTCGACCCGGAGCCCGAGGACGGCGCGAACGTCGAGTTCGTGGTTCCCGGCGAGCCCCTGGTCCACGACGGGATCGGGCGGATCCGGATGCGCGTGCACGAGCGCGGCAGCGGCGAGACCCTGAGCTGCGGCACGGGTGCCGCGGCGGCGGCACTGGCGGTGCGCTACTGGGCGGGAGCGCGCGCTCCGCAGGCCTGGCGCGTGGAGGTCCCGGGCGGCACGCTCGGCGTGACGATGTTCGCGGCGGAGGAGGGCGAGCACGTCGGGCTCTCCGGCCCGGCCGACCTCGTCTTCACCGGGACGATCCGGATCGACTGAGGACCCGGTCAGGCCAGGCGGGTCGTCCGCAGCACGCGGAAGCCCTTCGCCGAGGAGACGCGCTCCACGTCGAGCCGCCCGGCGAACGCGGCGCCCAGCCAGGTCTGGAGCGAGTCGGAGCCGAGGTTGCGCTGCACGACGAGCCAGGCGTCCGCGCCCTCCTCGAGCCGCGGCAGCCAGCGTTCGAGCAGGAGGTGCAGCTCCTCCTTGCCGATGCGGATCGGCGGGTTCGACCACACGGTGCGGAAGCGGACGTCGTCGGGAACATCCTCGGGCAGCACGGCGTTGACATTGAGGACGCCGAGTTCCTCGCAGTTGCGACGGACCAGCTCGAGCGCCCGCTGGTTGACGTCGACCGCCCACACCCGGGCGTCGGGGGATGCGAGGGCGAGCGCGAGGGCGATCGGGCCCCAGCCGCAGCCGAGGTCCAGCAGGTCCCCGTCAGCGGGGGCGTCGGGCACCGCGTCCAGCAGGACGCGTGTGCCGAGATCGACGTGACCGGGGCTGAACACCCCTCCTGCCGTCGTGACCTCGAGGTCGCGGCCGGCCAGGCGGGCCTGGATCCTGCGGGGCCGGAGGTCGCCGTCGGGAGTACTCGAGAAGTAGTGCTCGGCGGCCATGAGAAGTGAACCTATCAAGACCTGAGGAGTTAGTGTTATCCGGATGACGGAAGACCTGAACGAGACCGACACGACCGAGGCCGTGGACGTCGTCTCGAGGGTCCTGGCGAACGCGCAATCGCGTTCGGCAGGGTACTCGCGCTTCGTCGCGGGTGGAGCCCAGGCGCTGCAGAGCGCCGGCCACGAGGGCGAGAACAGCGACGGCGAGCAGTTCGACCGCGACGACCGGCAGGCGCTGCGACGCGTCGCCGGACTCTCGACCGAGCTCGAGGACGTCACGGAGGTCGAGTACCGCCAGCTGCGCCTGGAGAACGTCGTGCTCATCGGCGTGTACTCGCAGAATTCGCTGGAGGACGCGGAGAACTCGTTGCACGAGCTCGCCGCGCTCGCGGAGACGGCGGGAGCGACGGTCCTCGACGGCCTGCTCCAGCGCCGCCCGCACCCCGATCCGAGCACCTACCTCGGCAAGGGCAAGGCCCAGGAGCTCGCGGGGCTCGTCGCGGCCCTCGGCGCGGACACGGTCGTCGCCGACACCGAGCTCGCACCGAGCCAGCGGCGTGCGCTGGAGGACGTGGTGAAGGTCAAGGTGATCGACCGCACCGCGGTGATCCTCGACATCTTCAGCCAGCACGCGAAGAGCCGTGAGGGCAAGGCGCAGGTCGAGCTCGCGCAGCTCGAGTACCTGCTCCCGCGACTGCGCGGCTGGGGCGAGTCCATGTCCCGCCAGGCCGGCGGCCAGGTGGGCGCGGGAGCCGGAATGGGCTCGCGCGGTCCGGGTGAGACGAAGATCGAGCTCGATCGTCGCCGCATCCACACCCGCATGGCGCGCCTGCGCAAGCAGATCACGGCGATGAAGCCCGCCCGCGAGGCCAAGCGCGCGAACCGCAAGCGCAACGCCGTCCCCTCGGTGGCGATCGCGGGGTACACGAACGCCGGCAAGTCGAGCCTGCTGAACCGGATGACGCACGCGGGCGTCCTCGTCGAGAACTCGCTCTTCGCGACCCTCGACGCCACCGTTCGCAAGGCCCAGACGAAGGACGGGCGCCTCTACACGCTCGCCGACACGGTCGGCTTCGTGCGAGCGCTTCCGCACCAGCTCGTCGAGGCCTTCCGGTCGACGCTCGAGGAGGTCGCGGACTCCGATGTGATCGTCCACGTCGTGGACGCCTCCCACCCCGATCCGGCCGGGCAGATCGCCACCGTGCGCGACGTGATCGGCGAGGTGGGCGCCCGCAGCATCCCCGAGATCATCGCCTTCAACAAGGCCGATCTGGTGGACGAGGGCACGCGGCTGGTGCTGCGCGGTCTCGCTCCCGACGCGGTCTTCGTGTCGGCGCGCAGCGGCGAGGGCATCGACGAGCTGGAGGCGCGGATCGCCGAGATCCTGCCCGAGCCGGACGTCGAGATCGACCTGCTCGTGCCGTACGACCGTGGCGACGTGATCTCGCATCTGCACCGCAGCGGCCGGATCCTGTCGACGCAGTACGTCGAGGGCGGCACCCACGTGGTCGCCCTCGTGCACGCCGATCTGGCGGGCTCGCTCACCGAGTTCGCGGTTCCGCGCGCGGCCGTCCAGGCCTGATCGCCACCACCCGAGCGCCCGTCTCCCCGTCAGGGAGGCGGGCGCTCGGCGCATCCGGGAGGGGGTGCGGCGACCCGCACCACCGACCGGCGGCGGCGGGAGGGTTCGGCGACGGGGCGTCGGCGGCCCTCCTCCGCCTTCCCGTGACCGTGACGGAGGGGCGCGCGCCCCGATCGCCCGTGCCCCTCCTGCACGCCCGGTGTCAGACCGAGCGGAGGACCGCCACGATCTTCCCGAGCACCTCTGCCTCGTCGCCGAGGATCGGCTCGAAGTTGGAGTTGCGGGGCAGCAGCCAGGTGTGGCCGTCGCGCTGGCGCAGCACCTTGACGGTGGCCTCGCCGTCGAGCATGGCCGCCACGATCTCGCCGTTCTCGGCGGTGCGCTGCGAGCGGACCACGACCCAGTCGCCGTCGCAGATCGCGGCGTCGATCATCGACTCGCCGACGACCTTGAGCATGAAGAGCTCGCCCTTGCCGACGAGCTGCCGGGGAAGCGGGAACACCTCGTCGATCTGCTGGTCGGCCATGATCGGCACGCCCGCCGCGATCCGGCCGACGAGGGGGACCATCGCCGCGTCGCCGACCGTCGCGGTCGACTCGAACGACCCGTCGTCCTCCGTCGAGCTGGGGACGTCGATGAGGATCTCGAGGGCGCGGGGCCGGTTCGGGTCGCGGCGCAGGTAGCCGCTGAGCTCGAGCTGGTTGAGCTGGTGGGTGACGCTCGACAGCGAGGCGAGGCCGACCGCGTCGCCGATCTCGCGCATGCTCGGCGGGTAGCCGCGGCTCGACACCGAGCGCTGGATCGCGTCGAGGATCGCGAGCTGCTTGGCGCTCAGGCTCTTCCGGCGCCGGCCCGCGGCCGCCTTCGTCTTGGCGGCCGGGGTCCCGGCCCTCTGCGCGTCGCTCACGATGCTCCCTCTTCCCGGTGCGCACGCCGCGTGCGCGCCCGCCCGGTCGCGACCCGACAAGGAATGTCGGTGGTCGCTGCTCTACTACGACCAGGCTCTCGAAACTGTATCCGCCGGAACTCACGACTCGGAACATTCGTTCGAGTGTGTCGCGCGCGAGTCCGCCCGCGGATCAGCCGGAACGGTCCCTTGACCGCTCCGTCGTTCGAAGATATGTTCGGTACAGGCGTTCGGGGCGGCCCTCCCGGCCGAGGGCCTCCCCGAATCCCTGTTGAAAGGAGCGATCCCATGACCGCACAGCTCACCTCCCGCCCGCTCCAGCGCTCGTCCGCGGCCCGGCCCGTCGAGGTCCTGCCGTCCGCTTCCGAGCCGATGAACGCGTTCGGCGAGGCGCGGATCGTCCGCACCCGTCTCCGCCTCACGCGCCGCGGCCGCGCCGTGGTGGCCGCTCTGGGAGCCCTGCCGATCGTCACGGGTGCCTTCGCCTTCGGGCTCAACGGCGGTGGAGCGGTCGCGTCGAGCGACGCCGCTGCAGTCGAGTTCCAGTACGTCACCGTCCACGCGGGCGAATCGCTCTGGTCGCTCGCCGAGGAGCTCGCCCCGCAGGCGGACCCGCGCGACGTGGTCGACGACATCCTCTCCCTCAACCAGCTCTCGAGCGCGGGCGTCGAGCCCGGGCAGCGCCTCGCCGTCCCGGCCGAGTACGACACCGCTCGCTGAGCCGGGCTGCCCGGTCGTCCGCGTCGGGCGCTTCGCTACCATTCCCTGGTGACGACTCTCGACGACCTGCCCCTCCGCGACGACCTCCGAGGCAAGCACCCGTACGGCGCACCCCAGGCGGTCGTGCCCGTCGCCCTCAACGTCAACGAGAACACCCACCCGGTCCCGGACGACGTGATCGCCGACATCGTCGGGCGGGTCTCGGAGGCGCTGCGCACCGTCAACCGGTACCCCGACCGCGAGTTCCGAGAGCTGCGCGACTCCCTCGCCGGCTACCTCGGTCACGGGCTCACCGCGGACGGCGTGTGGGCTGCGAACGGATCGAACGAGGTGCTCCAGCACGTCCTTCAGGCGTTCGGCGGTCCCGGGCGCTCGCTGCTGGGGTTCGCGCCCACCTACTCGATGTACTCGATCCTCGCGTCGGGGAGCGGAACGGAGTGGATCCCCGCTCCGCGCGAGGCGGAGTTCGAGATCGGAGCCGAGTACGCCGCGGAGCAGGTGCGCCGGGCCCGGCCCGACATCGTCTTCCTCTGCGCGCCGAACAACCCGACCGGGACGCCGCTCGACCTCGCCGTGATCGAGGCGGTCTACGACGCGACCGACGGCGTCGTCGTCGTCGACGAAGCGTACGCCGAGTTCGCCGGCAGGGGCGCGCCCACCGCGCTGAGCCTCCTCCCCGGGCGACCGCGCCTGCTCGTGTCCCGCACCATGAGCAAGGCCTTCGCCTTCGCCGGTGTCCGCCTGGGCTACCTCGCCGCCGACCCCGCGGTGATCGACGCGCTCCGCCTCGTCCGCCTCCCGTACCACCTGTCGGCCCTCACCCAGGCCGCCGCGACCGCCGCCCTCGCTCACGCCGACGAGATGCTCGCCATGGTCGGCGAGATCATCGTGCAGCGCGACCGGATGATCGACGGACTGCGCGCCCTCGGCTACCGCCCGTACACGACCGGCAGCAACTTCGTCCTCTTCGGCGGCGTCGCGGATCCGGCCGCCGTGTTCGAGGGCCTGCTCGCCCGCGGCGTGCTCATCCGCGACGTCGGCATCCCGAACCACCTCCGCGTCAGCGCCGGCACCGAGGAGGAGACGACCGCGTTCCTCGAGGCGCTCGCCTCCCTCCCCGCACCGTCGGCCGACCCCGCGGTGGCGCTTTCGCGCGAGTAGAGGTCCGCCCTGGGTCGGTGACGCGGCGCGAATAGACTGGGAGGCATGACCTCCCCGAGCGCCGCACCCGGGCGCACCGCCTCCCTCAGCCGTGCCACCAGCGAGTCGAGCATCGAGCTCTCCCTCGACCTCGACGGCACGGGCGTCGCCGATCTCGAGACCGGCGTGCCCTTCTTCGACCACCTGCTGACGGCGTTCGCGAAGCATTCGCTCACGGACCTGCGCGTCCGGGCCCGCGGCGACATCGAGATCGACATCCACCACACCGCGGAGGACATCGGCATCGTGCTCGGCACGGCCATCCGACAGGCCCTCGGCGACAAGGCCGGGATCTCCCGCTTCGGCGACGCGCTCGTCCCCCTCGACGAGGCGCTCGTGCAGGCCGTCGTCGACATCTCGGGGCGCCCCTACCTCGTGCACACCGGCGAGCCGGAGGGCTTCGCGCTGCACCTGATCGGCGGCCACTTCACCGGGTCGATGGTGCGCCACGTCTTCGAGGCGATCGCGTTCAACGCCGGCCTCACCGTGCACGTCACGGTGCTCGGCGGCAGGGACCCGCACCACATCGCCGAAGCGGAATTCAAGGCGTTCGCCCGCGCCTTCCGTCAGGCCAAGGCCCTCGACCCGCTCGTCTCCGGCGTGCCGTCGACGAAGGGCGCGCTGTGAGCTCGGCCCGCCCCTCCGTCGTGGTCTACGACTACGGCTCGGGGAACGTGCACTCCGCCGTCAAGGCGCTCGAGCTCGCCGGGGCCGACGTCGAGCTGACGGGGGACCGGCAGCGGGCGCTGGAGGCGGACGGCCTCCTCGTGCCCGGCGTCGGCGCCTTCGACGCCGTGATGTCGGCGCTGACCCGCGCCCGCGGCGGCGAGATCATCGAGAAGCGCCTCGCCGGCGGGCGCCCCGTCCTGGGCATCTGCGTCGGGATGCAGGTGCTCTTCGAGCGCGGCGTCGAGCGCGGGGTCGAGAGCGAGGGCCTGGGCGAGTGGCCGGGGACGGTGGACCTCCTCCCGGCCGAGGTCGTCCCGCACATGGGCTGGAACACCGTCTCCGTTCCCGAGGGCTCGGTGCTCTTCGACGGCATCGCCGAGGAGCGCTTCTACTTCGTGCACTCCTACGGCGCCCGCGAGTGGTCGCTCGACGTGATGCCCCCGTTCCCGCGTCCCGCGGTCACCTGGGCCGATCACGGAGGCCCCTTCATCGCCGCGGTCGAGAACGGGCCGCTCTCGGCCACGCAGTTCCACCCCGAGAAGTCGGGGGCCGCCGGGCTCCGGCTGCTGGCCAATTGGCTGGGCACCCTCCGCACGAACTAGGATCGGCCGGTGGTCGGCGCCTCCAGGGGCCGGCACCGGCTCCGAGACTGAGGATGACGATGAGCGAGTTCACCAAGGCCCCGGGCCTGGTCCTCCTGCCCGCGATCGACGTGGCGGGCGGCAGGGCCGTGCGGCTCACGCAGGGCGAGGCCGGGACCGAGACCAACTACGGCGACCCGATCGACGCCGCGGGCGACTGGGCCGACCAGGGCGCGGAGTGGATCCACCTCGTCGACCTCGACGCCGCCTTCGGCCGCGGCGACAACCACGGCATCATGAAGAAGGTCATCCGGCAGGTGAAGGGCGTCAACGTCGAGCTCTCCGGCGGGATCCGCGACGACCGCAGCCTCGAGTCCGCGCTGAGCGCCGGCGCGAAGCGCATCAACCTCGGCACCGCGGCGCTCGAGAACCCCGAGTGGGCCGCGAGCGTCATCGCGCAGTACGGCGACCAGATCGCCGTCGGTCTCGACGTCCGGGGCACCACGCTCGCCGCGCGCGGCTGGACCAAGGAGGGCGGCGACCTCTGGCAGGTCCTCGACCGCCTGGAGGAGGCCGGCTGCACCCGCTACGTCGTCACCGACGTCACGAAGGACGGCACGCTCAAGGGCCCGAACCTCGAGCTCCTCGAGCAGGTCATGGCCCGCACCCACCGCCCCGTGATCGCCTCGGGCGGCATCTCGAACCTCGACGACATCGCCGCTCTGCGCGACCTCGTGCCCCAGGGGCTCGAGGGCGCGATCGTCGGCAAGGCGCTGTACGCGGGCGCATTCACGCTCGCGGAGGCCCTGGATGTCGCATCCGAGTGAGCCCCGCCCGCTCCCGGCGCATCTGACCGACTCGGCCGGCACCCCCTGGGCGGGCCGGCACTTCGAGCCGAGCGCAGCGCCGGAGGACGACGGAAGCGCCCCGGAGGCGCTGGTCGCCGCGCTCGAGTCCTTCGCCGGTGGCACTCGCGGCCCGGAGGCCGTGGTCGACGCGCTCCGCACGTCCCGCCTGCTCATCCCGCTGGTCGCCCGCCTCGGCGAGGAGGCGGAGGGGGTCGGGGGACTCCGGGCGGACAAGACGCAGGAGCTCGCGATCGTCACGGTCGCCGGACCCGACGGCCGCACGGTGCTCCCTGTCTTCAGCGGCGTCGAGAGCATGCGCCGATGGGACGCGGCCGCCCGTCCCGTCCCTGTCGACGGGCGCCGCGCGGCCCTGGCGGCCGTCGCGGAGGGCACCGAGGTGATGGTCCTCGACCCCGCGTCCGAGCGGGAGTTCGCGGTCCGGCGCCCGGCCCTCTGGGCGATCGCGGAGGGCGGCGCCTGGCGGCCGGCCCCTGCCGATGCGGAGGTGCTCCTGGCTCTGCGCGCGGCTGCGGAGGGGGAGCGGGCGGTCGCCTCGCTCGAGGTGCGCGCGGGAGACCCGGAGCAGCGCCTCGCGGGCCCCGAGCTCGTGGTGGTCCTGAGCCTGCGCCCGGGGCTCGATCAGGACGCGCTCGGCGCCCTCGTCGCGCGCCTGGGGGAGCGGTGGGCGGCCGACGAGACCGTCGCGCAGCGCGTCGACTCGATGACGCTGCAGCTCGCCGCCGCCCGCTGACTCCCGATCAGGTGACCGGGCCGGTCCACTTCTCGCCCGGGCCCTTGCCGATCGGGTCGGCGATCGGGGATGCCTCACGGAACGCGAGCTGGAGGGTGCGGAGGCCGTCGCGCAGGCTCCGGGCGTGCATGTCGCTGATGTCGGGCGCCCCGGCCGTGACCAGGCCCGCGAGCGCGTTGATGAGCTTGCGCGCCTCGTCGAGGTCGACCTGCGCTCCGGGCTCGTCGGCGAGCCCGCACTTGACGGCGGCCGCGCTCATCAGGTGCACGGCGGCGGTGGTGATGATCTCCACCGCCGGGACCTCCGCGATGTCGCGGGCGGCCTCCACGTCGGAGGCTCCGCCGTCCTCGCCGAATCGTCGCGTGTAGTCGTCGTCGTACTGGGCCATGGGTCCTTCGTTCGTCGTCCGTGGTAGAGGGGCGCGGCCGCCGGAGCAGAGGATCGAGGGGCGGCCGGATCCGGTCTGTCGGGCGGGCCGCCGGTCTGCTATGGTTGTCCGGGCTCCGAGGCATGTCCTCGGTTCGAAAGTGGAGATTCTCCCACCCGCGCTTGACCGCTTCACAAGGTTACCGGGTCAGAAGCACTCCGCCCCCGAGGGTCGTCAGACCACCGGAGGCAGGGCTGCGGCTCTCGAGGTCCGCCTCGGGAACCGCGTCACAGGGTGCGAGCGCCGTGCTGCAGGCACGACGTGGACGGGACGATCACCTCTCTCGGGTGCGCTGGAGAAGACTCCGGCAGCGCAGCTGCACTCACCGAGATCAGAGGAGAAACGCAATCAGCGATCCCCGTACCAACGACCGTATCCGCGTCCCCGAGGTCCGCCTCGTGGGTCCCGCAGGAGAACAGGTCGGCGTCGTCAAGATCGAGGTCGCCCTGCGACTCGCGCAGGACGCAGACCTGGACCTGGTCGAGGTCGCCCCCAACTCCAAGCCGCCCGTGGCCAAGATCATGGACTACGGGAAGTTCAAGTACGAGCAGGCTCAGAAGCTCAAGGAAGCCCGTCGCAACCAGGCGAACACGATCCTCAAGGAGGTCCGTTTCCGCCTGAAGATCGACAAGCACGACTACGAGACCAAGCGCAAGCGCGCCGAGGGCTTCCTCAAGGCCGGCGACAAGGTCAAGGCGATGATCCTCTTCCGCGGTCGCGAGCAGTCGCGCCCCGAGATGGGCGTCCGCCTGCTCCAGCGCTTCGCGGAGGACGTCGCCGAGTTCGGCCAGGTCGAGTCCACCCCGACCATCGACGGTCGCAACATGGTGATGGTCATCGGCCCGCTGAAGAACAAGTCCGAGGCGAAGGCCGAGGCCAATGCGGTCCGCGCCGCTCGTCGCGAGGCCAACACCCCCGAGGACACGGCCGAGGCCGAGTCCGTCTAGTACTTCGCCGCCCCGGCCTCGGGGCCGGTGGACGCCCCGCTCGCGGGGCACCGGTTTCGCCCCGCCGAGCGCGGAGTGACGTTCACAAGGAGAGAACATGCCCAAGATGAAGACCCACTCGGGTGCCAAGAAGCGCTTCAAGGTGACCGGCTCCGGCAAGGTCATGAAGCAGCAGGCCGGCATGCGGCACAACCTGGAGTCCAAGTCCAGCGTTCGCACGCGCCGCCTCAACCAGGACCAGGTCCTCGCCCCGCAGGACGCCAAGGTCGCCAAGAAGCTTCTCGGTCTGTAGCCCACCGCCGGCGCAGCCCGCTGCGCCGCGTGGTCGCTACTCAGCCGACACGGATCGATAGGAAGAAACAGCAATGGCAAGAGTGAAGAGGGCCGTCAACGCCCACAAGAAGCGTCGCGTCATCCTCGAGCGCGCCTCGGGCTACCGCGGCCAGCGGTCGCGCCTCTACCGCAAGGCGAAGGAGCAGGTCACCCACTCCCTCGTCTACTCGTACCGCGACCGCCGCGCCAAGAAGGGCGAGTTCCGTCGTCTCTGGATCCAGCGCATCAACGCCGCGTCCCGCGCGAACGGTCTGACCTACAACCGCTTCATCCAGGGCCTCGCCCTGGCCGGCGTGCAGGTCGACCGCCGCATCCTCGCGGACCTCGCGATCACCGAGCCGGCCACGTTCGCCTCGCTCGTCGCGACCGCGAAGAGCGCGCTGCCCGCCGACACCTCGGCGCCCAAGGCCGCAGCGTAGTCAGCACGGCTTCCCGGAGGGGGTCGCGACCGAGAGGTCGCGGCCCCCTCCGTCGTCCGCAGGCCCTCCCGCGCCGTGTCTGCGGGGGCGGCGATCACCGCGCCGATAGGCTCGCCGCATGCTCGACAACCCCCGCTCTCCCCGTGTCCGCTCCGTGGCGAAGCTCACCCGCCGCCCGGCCCGGCTCGAGACGGGGCTCTTCCTCCTCGAGGGCCCGCAGGCTCTCTCCGAGGCGCTGCAGTACCGCCCGGAGCTGATCGTCGAGTCGTTCGCGACTCCGACAGCTCTGGAGCGCCACCCCGAGATCGTCGCCGCCGCCGCCGAGGCGGAGGTGGAGATCGAGTACGTGACCGAGGACGTCCTCGACGCGATGGCCGACACCGTCACTCCGCAGGGCTTCGTCGCGGTCTGCCGTCAGTTCCCCACGTCGCTCAAGGACGTCGTCGCCTCCGAGCCGCGTCTCGTGGCGGTGCTCGAGGAGGTCCGCGACCCGGGCAACCTCGGCACGATCATCCGTGCCGCCGACGCCGCCGGTGCTGACGCGGTCGTGCTGTCCGGCCGCTCGGTCGACCTCTACAATCCCAAGGTCGTGCGCTCCACGACCGGCTCGCTCTTCCACCTCCCGGTCGCGGTCGGCGCCGACCTCGCCGACGTGCTGGGCCGGCTCCGCGGCGTGGGCCTCCGCTCCGTCGCGGCCGACGTGAAGGGGGAGGACCTGCTCGACGTCCGCGCACGCGGGGACCTCGCCCAGCCGACCGTCTGGGTCTTCGGCAACGAGGCGCGCGGCCTCGAGGACGAGTCGCTCGCCCTCGTCGACGGCGTGGTCGCGGTGCCCATCTACGGGGCGGCGGAGTCGCTCAACCTCGCGACCGCGGCCTCCGTCTGCCTGTACGAGAGCGCCTTCGCGCTGCGTTCCTGAGAGGAACCGGGCCGAGGGTGCCGCGAACCTGGAGAACAGGGCGCGTTGTTACCCTTCGGTTAAGAATTCCCTCATGATTTGACCGGCCCATCCCCGTGTGCTTCTCTGACGGCATGGTCACAGCCCCGCAAGACGAGCGCGCCGCCGCTCCCGCCGGTGAACCCCTCGTCGTCCTCTCCGGGGTGCAGAAGCACTACGGCGACTTCCAGGCTCTGAAGGACATCGATCTGACGGTGCACCGGGGCGAGGTCGTCGTGGTCCTCGGCCCCTCCGGGTCCGGCAAGTCGACGCTCTGCCGCACGGTCAACCGGCTCGAGACGATCTCGGGCGGCACCATCACCATCGACGGGCAGAAGCTCCCGGAGGAGGGCAAGGGCCTCGCCGCGCTCCGCGCCGACGTCGGGATGGTCTTCCAGTCGTTCAACCTGTTCGCGCACAAGACGATCCTCGAGAACGTCACCCTCGGCCCGATCAAGGTCCGCGGGCTCTCCCGCAAGGACGCGGAGGCCCAGGCCACGGCGCTGCTCGACCGGGTCGGCGTCGGCCACCAGGCCGCCAAGACGCCGGCCCAGCTCTCCGGCGGGCAGCAGCAGCGCGTCGCGATCGCGCGGGCGCTGGCGATGAAGCCCAAGGTGATGCTGTTCGACGAGCCGACCTCGGCGCTCGACCCCGAGATGATCAACGAGGTCCTGGACGTGATGGTCGGGCTCGCCAAGGACGGGATGACGATGATCGTCGTGACCCACGAGATGGGCTTCGCCCGGAAGGCCGCCGACCGCGTCGTGTTCATGGCCGACGGCGAGATCCTCGAGGACACCGACCCGGAGTCGTTCTTCACCGCGCCCCGCACCGACCGGGCCAAGGACTTCCTCTCCAAGCTCATCACGCACTAGAAGCGCGATCAGCAGCCACCAGGCAGGTCGGACCCGTGACCCGGGAGCCGACCCGACATCGCCCGCTCCGGCGGGCCGAACCCCAGGAAGGACGATCATGCGCACCAGGCTCATGTTCATGACCGCGGGACTCGCAGCAGCGACCCTCGCCCTCGCCGGCTGCTCCGGCGACTCCGGGACCGCCGGCGGCGGCGCCGGTGGAGGCTCCGAGGGAGGGACCTCCGCGTACGAGGTCGCCTCCGACGTCACTCTCGAGGGCAGCCCGACCTTCGACGCGATGACCGCGGACGGCAAGGTCGTCATCGGCGTCAAGGAGGACCAGCCGGGGCTGGGCTACCTCGACGCGGCGACCGGCGAGCGCTCCGGCTTCGACATCGAGATCGCCAAGTGGACCGCCGCCTCGCTCGGCTTCGCGGCCGACGCCATCGAGTTCAAGGCGATCCCGTCGGCCAACCGCGAGGCGTCGATCGTGAACGGCGACATCGACTACTACGTCGGCACCTACTCGATCACCGACAAGCGCAAGGAGCAGGTCGGCTTCGCCGGACCCTACTTCGAGACCGGCCAGCAGCTGCTCGTCGCGGCCGACAACGACACGATCACCGGACCGGACGACCTCACCGCCGACACCACCGTGTGCTCGGCCACCGGCTCCACCCCGATCCAGAACATCCGCACCAACTACCCCGAGGTGAAGACCGAGGAGTTCGACACGTACTCGCAGTGCGTGGACGCGCTCGCCGACGGCACCGTCGACGCCGTCACCACCGACGGCGCGATCCTGATCGGCTACGCCGCTCAGCGGCCCGACGAGCTCAAGGTCGTCGGAGAGCCCTTCAGCACCGAGCTGTACGGCATCGGCCTGCCCAAGGACGACGACGCCCTGCGCCACTTCGTCAACGGCATGCTGACCGACGGCAGCGAGACCTGGAGCGCCATCTACGACGAGACGCTCGGCCAGTCCGGCACGACCGTCACCCAGCCGGCGGTGAACGACTACTAGGAGGCGCCCCGGGCGGCCCGACCGCCGCCCGGGGGTCCCCTCTCCTCGACCACCACCACCGCTCCGACAGAAGGGCCAGCCGCATGGATGTCCTGTTGAACAACCTCGACGTCTACGTCCCGGCCTTCGGCAACACCCTGATCCTCTTCAGCGTCTCGCTCGTGTTCGCCCTGCTGATCGGCACGGTGGTCGGCGCGATGCGCGTCTCGCCCGTCCCGATCGCCCGCGCGGTCGGCACGGTGTACGTGAACACCATCCGGAACACCCCGCTCACGCTGGTGATGTTCTTCTTCGCCTTCGGCTACCCCAAGCTCGACCTGCCGCAGGTGGACTACACGAACCTGGCAATCTGCGCCCTCAGCCTCTACACCGCGACCTACGTCGCGGAGGTGCTGCGCTCGGGCATCAACACCGTGCCGATCGGCCAGGCCGAGGCCGCCCGCGCGATCGGCCTCGACTTCGGCCTCACGATGACGCAGGTCGTCCTGCCCCAGGCCTTCCGCTCCGTGATCCCGCCGCTCATGAGCGTCCTGATCGCGCTGCTGAAGAACACCACCGTCGCCGCCGGCTTCTCGGTCGCGGAGGCGGGCACCATCGTCCGCGTCCTCAACGAGCGCGGCGAGAACAGCCTCATCGTCGTCCTCTGGGTGGCCCTGGTCTTCGTGGTCCTGGTCACCCTGCTCTCGCTCGTCCAACGTCAGCTCGAGAAGAAGTGGAGGGTCGCCCGATGAGCTCCGTCCTCTTCGACAACCCCGGCCCCCGGGCCGTCGTGCGCAACCGCGTCATCGGCGTCGTCGTCGTCCTGCTGATCGCGGCGTTCCTCGGCTTCGTGGTCTGGCGCTTCGCGGAGTCCGGCCAGTTCGACGCCTCCAAGTGGCGCGCGTTCGGCTACCCGCTGGTCTGGCAGAGCATCGGCGGCGCCCTCGGCCGCACGCTCGCGGCCTTCGCCACGGCGGGCGTCGCCAGCCTCGTCCTCGGCCTCCTCCTGGCGATCGGCCGGCTCTCGGACCGGCGCTGGATCAACGTCCCCGTCACGCTCTTCATCGAGCTGTTCCGGGCGATCCCCGTCCTGATCCTGATGATGCTGATGTACTACGGCCTGCCGTTCGCTGGCCTCAAGCTCAGCCCCTACCTCGCCGTCGTCATCGCCCTGACCCTCTACAACGGCTCCGTCTTCTCCGAGATCTTCCGCGCCGGCATCGAAGCCCTCCCGCGAGGACAGAAGGAGGCGGGCTACGCGATCGGCCTGCGCAAGTCCGGCGTGATGCGGCTCATCCTGTTCCCCCAGGCGATCCGCTCGATGCTGCCCGTGATCATCGCCCAGCTCGTCGTCGCCCTCAAGGACACGGCGCTCGGCTCGATCATCACCTACAACGAGCTGCTGTACTACGCGCGCTACCTGGGCAACCAGTCGAGCCTCGACAGCCCGATCATCCCGGCGGCGATCGTCATCGGAGCGATCTACATCGGCATCTGCCTCCTCCTCTCGGGGCTGGCGAAGTGGATCGAGATCCGCACGAAGAGCGGCGGACGCGGCGGCCGCACCATCGGCGGCCACCCCGCAGCCCGCGCGCAGACGGACACGCAGCTGATCGCTGTGCAGGATTGAACTGTGAGGATCGCCCGAGGGCGATCCTCACCGCGGTCGGCTTCCTGACGGGGTCGGGTTCCGCAGAGCGTCCTGCGTCCGGCTAGGAGGAATCGCTCGCACGCGATTCCTCCGTTCGCCTCGAGGGTCCGGCGATCGCTCAGCGCATCGAGCGGTGGTGCTCCGCTCCGGCGTCGTCGACGCGGAGGCGGTGGTGATCGGGGAGTCGCGATCGGTCCGGGCGTCTTCCCGTCCGGCGGCGCCCAGCTTCCTGCCGGTCGAGCAGCCTCCGACCCCGGCGTAGCGAGAACCCGCCCCTGCTGGTCGAGCAGCGCCGGTGGCGGGGCTTCGAGAGCCGTCGGCGCAGACGGGGGCCTGGCCGCGGGCGAGCGCGACGAGCACCGCGCGCGGGCGGCGGGAGGGGGCGGAGGCCCTCGCCTACACTGGGGGATCGTGTCAGACAGCAACCCGATCACCGACGAGGCCGTCTCCGCGGCGGTCGCCGACGCCCTCGCCGCCATCGGCGCGGCGGGCGACTCCACCGCTCTGAAGTCCGCCCGAGCCGCCCACCTCGGCGAGGGGTCCGCCCTCGCCCGCCTCAACGCGCGGATGCGCTCCGTCCCGCCCGAGCACAAGGCGGCGTCCGGCAAGCTCGTCGGCGGTGCCCGCAAGCAGGTGGGCGACGCCTACGCCGCCCGCGAGGCCGAGCTCGTCGAGGCCGAGGACGCGGCCGCGCTCGAGGCCGAGCGCGTGGACGTCACCGCCGGTGCCAGCTTCGTGCGCCGCGGCGCCCGCCACCCCCTCTCGCTGCTCCAGGAGTCGATCGCCGACGTGTTCGTCGGGATGGGCTGGGAGATCGCGGAGGGGCCGGAGCTCGAGAACGAGTGGTTCAACTTCGACGCCCTGAACTTCGACGAGGACCACCCGGCCCGAGCCATGCAGGACACCTTCTTCGTCGACCCCGTCGACTCGCACCTGGTGCTGCGCACGCACACCTCGCCGGTGCAGATCCGCTCGATGCTCGAGCGCCCGCTGCCGCTCTACGTGATCGCTCCCGGACGGGTGTACCGCACCGACGAGCTCGACGCGACGCACACGCCCGTGTTCACGCAGTTCGAGGGCCTCGCCGTCGACCGCGGCCTGACCATGGCGCACCTGCGCGGCACCCTCGAGCACGTCGCGCGGATCCTCTTCGGCGACGACGCGCGCATCCGCCTGCGCCCGAACTACTTCCCCTTCACCGAGCCCAGCGCCGAGCTGGACGTCTGGCACCCGACCTTCGTCGGCGGTGCCCGCTGGATCGAGTGGGGCGGCTGCGGCATGGTCAATCCGAACGTGCTGCGCGCGGCCGGGATCGACCCGGAGGAGTACTCCGGGTTCGCCTTCGGCATGGGGATCGAGCGGACCCTGATGTTCCGCAACGACGTGAAGGACATGCGCGACATGGTCGAGGGCGACGTCCGCTTCAGCGAGCAGTACGGGATGGTGATCTGATGCGCATCCCGCTGAGCTGGCTGGGGGAGTACGTCGACCTCGAGCAGGACGTCACGACGGAGTCCGTACACGCGGCCCTGGTGTCGGTCGGCCTGGAGGAGGAGGACGTCCACCGCTTCGAGGTGACCGGCCCCGTCGTCGTCGGTGAGGTGCTCGACCTCGCTCCGGAGCCGCAGAAGAACGGCAAGACCATCAACTGGTGCCACGTCCGCGTGGCCCCGGAGGGCGGGCGTGCCGCCGACGGCGGAGAGGACGTCCGCGGCATCGTCTGCGGAGCCCACAACTTCGCGGCCGGCGACAAGGTCGTCGTGTCACTGCCGGGCGCGGTCCTGCCCGGGCCGTTCCCGATCTCCGCGCGGAAGACCTACGGGCACGTGTCCGACGGGATGATCGCCTCGAGCCGCGAGCTCGGCCTCGGGGACGACCACGACGGCATCCTCCGCCTCGCCTCGCTCGGGCTCGACCCGGAGCCGGGCACGGACGCCGTCGCGCTCCTCGGTCTCGACGACGCCGCGGTCGAGGTCAACGTGACGCCCGACCGCGGCTACGCCTTCTCGATCCGCGGCATCGCCCGCGAGTACGCCCACGCCACCGGAGCCGCCTTCCGCGACCCCGCTCGGGCGCTCCCTCCGCACGAGCGCACGGAGACGGCCCCCGAATTCCCCGTGTCCGTGGCCGACGAGGCGCCGATCCGCGGCCGTGTCGGCGCCTCCGTGTTCGTCACGCGCGTCGTCCGGGGCGTCGACGTCTCGCGACCGACGCCGCCGTGGATGCTCGCGCGACTGCGCCTGGCCGGCGTCCGCTCGATCTCGCTCGTCGTGGACATCACCAACTACGTGATGTTCGAGCTCGGCCAGCCGCTGCACGGCTACGACCTGGCGACCCTGCAGGGAGGCATCGTGGTGCGCCGCGCCGCACCGGGGGAGACCCTCGAGACGCTCGACGGCCAGACCCGGCGCCTGCACGCGGAGGACCTCGTCATCGCCGACGACAGCGGGGCGATCGGCCTCGCCGGAGTGATGGGGGGCGCGCGCACCGAGATCTCGGACGCCACGTCCGACGTCCTGCTCGAGGCGGCGAACTTCGACCCGGTCTCGATCGCCCGGACGGCTCGCCGGCACAAGCTGCCGAGCGAGGCGTCGCGGCGCTTCGAGCGCGGCGTCGACCCCGAGGTGGCCTCGGTCGCCGCGGCCCGCGCGGTGCAGCTGCTGGTGGAGCTCGCCGGCGGCACGGCGGACGAGCTCGGCTCGGTCCTGGCCGACCCGCGCTCGGCGGAGCCGGTCGAGCTGCCGGACGGCTACGTCGCAGGCCTCATCGGGGTGGAGTACACCCCGGAGGAGATCCGCGGCGCGCTCGTCGAGATCGGCGCTTCCGTCGAGGCCGGCGGAGCGGGCCTGCTGGTGACTCCGCCGAGCTGGCGCCCGGACCTCGTCGACCGCGCCTCGCTCGCGGAGGAGGTCGCCCGCATCACCGGGTACGACCGCATCCCGGCGATCCTGCCCGTCGCGCCTCCCGGCCGCGGTCTGACCCCGGGCCAGAGGCTGCGCCGCACCCTCGCCCAGGCGCTCGCCGCCGCGGGTCTTACCGAGGTGCTCTCGTACCCGTTCCTCTCGCGCTCGATCAACGACCGGCTCGGCTCGGTCGACGGGGAGCCGCAGGAGCAGATCACGCTCGCGAACCCGCTCGACGCGACCGCGGGCCAGCTGCGGATCTCGCTGCTGCCGGGTCTCGTGCAGGTCGCGGCCCGCAACCGCTCGCGCGGCCTGACGGATCTCGCGGTCTACGAGCTCGGCTCCGTCTTCCTCCCGGCCGTCGGCGGCCCGTTCGGCTCCGGGGCGCTTCCTGCGGGCGGGGCGCGTCCGTCCGCGGAGGTCGAGGCCGAGCTGAACGCGGGCATCCCACCGCAGCCGCGGCACCTCGCGGCGCTGCTCACGGGTGCCGCCGTCGTGCGCCAGCCCGGTGTCGCCGGCCGTGACGTCGACTGGCGCGACGCCCTCGACGTGGTCCGCGAGGTCTCCGCGGCGACCGGCACCGAGCTGGTGCTGCGCCAGGGGGCACATGCAGCGCTGCACCCGGGCCGCACCGCCGAGGTCGTTCTCGACGGCGCGGTCATCGGGCACGCGGGGGAGCTGCTCCCGGCGCTCGCCGAGGAGCTCGACCTCCCGCGCCGCGTCGCCGTGGTCGAGCTCGACCTGGAGCCGCTGATCGCGCGGGCCGGGAGGGTCGTCGTGGCCCGTCCGGTGGGCGCGCTGCCCGCCGCGACCCAGGACCTCTCGCTCGTCGTGCCGGTCGGCACCGCGGCCGCCGAGGTGCGCGCCGCCGTCGCCGAGGGGGCGGGCGAGCTGCTCGAGGCGATCCGCCTGGTCGACGACTACCGCGGCACCGGGCTCGCCGAGGGGACGAAGTCGCTGACGTTCGCGCTGCGCTTCCGTGCGCCGGACCGCACGCTCACCGCGGCCGAGGCGACGGCCGCGAAGGAGAGCGGCGTGGCCGTCGCGGCGGAGCGCTTCGGCGCCCGACTCCGCGAGTGAGGCCGGGGGTCCCGTCCGGCTCGGCCGGGCGGGGCCCCGCACCCGCACCGGCTAGGCTCTCGGGCATGACTTTCTCCGTGGCGGTGGCCGGTGCGAGCGGCTACGCGGGCGGCGAGCTGCTGCGACTGCTCGCCGACCACCCCGAGTTCGAGGTGCGCACGGTGACGGCGCACGCCAACGCGGGTCAGCCCCTCGTCGCCGTGCACCCGCACCTCCGCTCGCTCCGCGACCTCGTCCTCGTCGACACGACGACCGGGAACCTCGCCGGGCACGACGTCGTCTTCCTCGCCCTCCCGCACGGGAAGTCGGGCGAGATCACCGCGACCCTCCCCGAGGACGTCCTCGTCGTCGACTGCGGCGCCGACCACCGGTTGACCGACCCGCAGGACTGGGCCGACTTCTACGGGGGCGACTTCGCCGGGGCCTGGCCCTACGGGCTCCCGGAGCTGCTGATCGGCGGCGGCGGACGCAAGCAGCGCGAGGCGCTCGCCGGAGTGCGGCGCATCGCCGTCCCCGGCTGCAACGTCACGGCGATCACGCTCGGCCTGGCCCCCGGCCTGCACGCCGGAGTGATCGAGTCGTCGGACCTCGTCGCGGTCCTCGCTGTCGGCCCCTCGGGTGCGGGCAAGAGCCTGCGGATCGACCTCCTCGCCAGCGAGCTCCTCGGCTCCGCGCACGCCTACGGCCTCGGCGGAGTGCACCGCCACAATCCCGAGATCCGGCAGAACCTCCTGCTCGCCGGAGCCGGACCCGTCTCGATCTCGTTCACCCCGGTCCTCGTGCCGATGTCCCGGGGCATCCTGGCGACCTCGACCGCGCGCCTCGCTCCCGGCGTCTCCGCGCAGGACGTGCGCGCCGCGTGGGAGACCGCCTACGGCGACGAGACCTTCGTCCAGCTGCTCCCGGAGGGCTCCTTCCCCAGGACGGCCGACGTGGTGGGGGCGAACACCGCTCTGATAGGACTCGCCGTGGACGAGCGGGCCCGCCGCGTCGTGGTCGTCTCGGCCATCGACAACCTGGTCAAGGGCACCGCGGGCGCGGCCGTCCAGTCCACCAACATCGCCCTGGGACTCCCGGAGTCCCTCGGCCTGAGCGTGAACGGAGTCGCGCCGTGAGCGTCACCGCAGCAGCAGGGTTCCGGGCGGCCGGAGTCGTCGCCGGGCTGAAGTCGACCGGAGCGCGCGACGTCGCGCTCGTGCAGAACCTCGGCCCGCTGCAGAGCGCCGCCGCGGTCTTCACGAGCAACCGCTGCAAGGCGAACCCCGTCCTCTGGAGCGAGCAGGTGATGCGCGACGGCGTCGTCTCGGCGATCGTCCTCAACTCCGGCGGCGCCAACTGCTACACGGGTGCTCAGGGCTTCCAGGTCACCCACCGCACCGCGGAGCTCGTGGGCGAGAGCCTCGAGGTGTCCGCCGGCGACGTGCTGGTGTGCTCCACCGGGCTGATCGGCGACCAGCTCGACCTCGCGAAGCTCGCCACCGGCGTGACCGGCGCCTCCGCCGAGCTCGCCGGGGGACCCGTGGCGGGCGAGGCGGCCGCCCGCGCGATCATGACCACCGACACGGTCCCGAAGCAGGCGGTTATCCGCTCCGAGCAGGGCTGGAGCATCGGCGGCATGGCCAAGGGCGCCGGGATGCTCGCGCCGGGTCTGGCGACGATGCTGGTCGTGATCACGACCGACGCGGCCCTCGAGTCCGCCGCTCTCGACACCGCCCTGCGTGCCGCGACCCGCGTCACCTTCGACCGCCTCGACTCGGACGGCTGCATGTCGACGAACGACACCGTCGCACTGCTCGCGAGCGGCGCCAGCGGTGTCGAGGCCGACGCCGACGAGTTCACCGCGGCCCTGACCGCGGTCTGCCGCGACCTCACCCTGCAGCTGCAGGCCGACGCGGAGGGCGCCGACCACGACGTCGCGATCCGCGTGCTGAACGCCGCGACCGAGGACGAGGCCGTGGTCGTCGCCCGCGCCGTCTCCCGCAGCAACCTGTTCAAGGCCGCGATCTTCGGCAAGGATCCCAACTGGGGCCGCGTCCTCGCCGCCGTGGGCACGACCGATGCGCAGTTCGACCCGTACGGCATCGACGTCGCGATGAACGGGGTGCAGGTCTGCCTCGCGGGCGAGCCGCACGAGAGCCGCGACCTCGTCGACCTCGCCCCTCGGGAGGTCGCCGTCGACATCGACCTGCACGCCGGGGACGCGACGGCCACGATCTGGACCAACGACCTCACGCACGACTACGTGCACGAGAACTCCGCGTACTCGAGCTGAGGCGGCCATGAGCGACGACACCACCCTCTCGGCCGAGAGCCGCGCCGAGCGCGACGCCGCACCCGGGAAGGCCGCGACGCTCATCGAGTCGCTGCCCTGGCTGCAGAGCTTCCACGGGCGCACGATGGTGATCAAGTTCGGCGGCAACGCGATGGTGTCGGAGGAGCTGCAGCGCTCCTTCGCCCAGGACATGGTCTACCTGCGCTACGCCGGGATCCGCCCCGTGGTCGTCCACGGCGGTGGGCCCCAGATCTCGCGGATGCTCGACCGGCTCGGGATCGAGAGCGAGTTCCGGGGCGGCTACCGGGTCACGAGCCCCGAGGCGATGGAGGTGGTGCGGATGGTGCTCACCGGCAGCATCAGCCGCGACATCGTCCGCCGGATCAACGAGCACGGCCCCCTCGCCGCCGGTATCTCCGGTGAGGACGCGGGCCTCTTCGTCGGCCGCCGCCGCGGTGTCGTGATCGACGGCGAGGAGCACGACCTCGGACTCGTCGGAGACGTGATCGCCGTGGATCCCGCCGCCGTCCTCGCTCAGCTCGAGGCCGGCCGGATCCCGGTCGTGTCCTCGATCGCCCCCGACTCGGACGACCCCACGCAGTCGCTGAACGTCAACGCCGACGCCGCCGCCGCCGCGCTGGCCGTCGCGCTCGGCGCCGAGAAGCTCGTCGTCCTCACCGACGTGGCCGGCCTCTACTCCGACTGGCCCGACCGCGAGTCGCTCGTCTCGCACATCCGCTCGGACGACCTCGCGGCTCTGCTGCCCTCGCTCGAATCGGGCATGATCCCCAAGATGACCGCCTGCCTCGACGCCGTGCGCGGGGGAGTGCCCAAGGCCGCCATCATCGACGGCCGCATCCCGCACTCGATCCTGCTCGAGGTGTTCACCTCGGAGGGCATCGGCACCGAGGTCGTCGCCTCGCTCGACCCCCGCGACCGGGAGCGAATGTCGGGCCGCTGATCCTCAGCGGCCCCGGCTCCGAGCGCCCGTCCCGTCCGGGACGCGCGCACCGTCGGCCCTCGCGGCCGGACCGCTCCGATCGAAAGGCCACCATGTCCATCCCCACGACCGCGTCCCGCACCGTCTCGGCGCGCGACCGCTACTCCGCCGCGATGATGCAGACCTTCGCGCCGCCGCTCGCCGTGCTCGAGCGCGGCGAGGGCTGCCGGGTCTGGGACGTCGACGGGCGGGAGTACCTCGACTTCCTCGGCGGCATCGCCGTCAACTCGCTCGGCCATGCGCATCCCGTGTTCGTCGAGGCCGTGACGCGCCAGGCCGGTGCGCTCGCCCACGTCTCCAACTACTTCGCGACCGCCCCGCAGATCGAGCTCGCCGAGACCCTGCGCCGCCTCACCGGGGCCGGGGAGACGGGCCGCGTCTACTTCGCCAACTCGGGCACCGAGGCCAACGAGGCGGCCTTCAAGCTGGCGCGGCTGAACGCGGCCGGCGGCCGGCACCGCGTCGTGGCGCTGCAGAACGCGTTCCACGGGCGGACGATGGGCGCGCTCGCTCTGACCGGCAAGGCGGCCATGCGCGCGCCGTTCGAGCCGATGCCGGGAGGGGTCGAGCACCTCGAGGCGAGCATCGAGGCCCTCGAGGCGGCTCTCGACGAGTCCGTCGCCGCGCTGATCGTCGAGCCCATCCAGGGGGAGGCGGGCGTCATCCCGCTGCCGGCCGGCTACCTCGAGCGCGCGCGGGAGCTCACCCGCGAGCACGGCGCGCTGCTCATCGTCGACGAGATCCAGACCGGGGTCGGGCGGACCGGACGCTGGTTCGCCTACCAGGAGGCGGGGATCCTGCCCGACGCCGTCACCCTGGCCAAGGGGCTCGGCGGAGGCTTCCCCGTCGGAGCGCTGGTGACCTTCGGCGAGGCGTCCGACCTCCTGCAGAAGGGCCACCACGGCAGCACCTTCGGCGGCAATCCGCTCGCGACCGCCGTGGCCGGAGCCGTGCTCGCCGAGATCGAGCGCGCCGACCTTCTCGGCAACGCGCGGGAGCGCGGGGCGCAGATCGTCGACGCGCTGACCGCTCTCGACTCGCCCCTGATCGGAGGGGTCCGCGGCGCGGGCCTCCTCCTGGGCATCGCCCTGACCCGGCCGGTCGCCGCCGAGCTCGCCGCCGCCTGCCTCGACGCCGGCCTGATCGTGAACGCGGCGAACGACTCGAGCATCCGGCTCGCGCCTCCGCTCGTGGTGACCGCCGCCGACGTCGCCGAGTTCGCCGAGCGCTTCGGCCGCGCACTGCAGACCCTCTGACCCCGTACCTCCACCGAAAGCGACCAGCACCGTGACCCGCCACTTCCTCCGCGACGACGACATCACTCCCGCCGAGCAGGCCGAGATCCTCGACCTCGCCCTCGAGCTCAAGCGCGACCGCTTCTCCCGGAAGCCCCTCGCCGGGCCGCAGACCGTCGCCGTGATCTTCGACAAGTCCTCCACGCGCACCCGTGTCTCCTTCGCGGTCGGCATCGCCGATCTCGGCGGGAGCCCCCTGATCATCTCGACCGCGAGCAGCCAGCTCGGCGGCAAGGAGACCGCCTCCGACACGGCGCGGGTCCTGGAGCGCCAGGTCGCCGCCATCGTGTGGCGCACCTACGCGCAGTCGGGCCTGGAGGAGATGGCGCGCAGCACGCGCGTGCCGGTCGTCAACGCGCTCTCGGACGAGTTCCACCCGTGCCAGCTCCTCGCCGACCTGCTGACCATCCGCGAGCACCGCGGTCACCTCGCCGGACTCACGCTCACGTTCTTCGGGGACGGAGCGAGCAACATGGCGCACTCGTACCTCCTGGCGGGGGCCACGGCCGGCATGCACGTCCGCATCGTCTCCCCGGAGTCGTACTCGCCGGACGCGGCGGTCCTGGCCGATGCGCAGCGCATCGCCGCGACTACCGGCGGATCGGCGATCACCACGACCGACCCCGACGAGGGCGCGGCCGGCTCCGACATCGTGATCACGGACACGTGGGTGTCGATGGGCAAGGAGGACGAGAAGGCGGCGCGCGTCGCGACCTTCGGTGCCTACCGGGTCGACGCCGCCACGATGGCCGCTGCCGCTCCCGACGCGCTGTTCCTGCACTGCCTGCCCGCGGACCGCGGCTACGAGGTGACCGCCGACGTGATCGACGGCCCGCAGAGCGTGATCTGGGACGAGGCGGAGAACCGCCTGCACGCGCAGAAGGCCCTGCTCGTGTGGCTCCTGGAGCGCGCCGGCACCGCCGACGCCGCTCAGTAGACTCGACAGCCGAACCCGAGGAGAACCATGACGGAACGACCCTCCGCCCGCGCGGGCGAGGCCGGAGCCCTCTGGGGCGGCCGCTTCGCCGGCGGCCCCTCGCCCGAGCTCGCCGCGCTCTCGAGGTCGACCCACTTCGACTGGCAGCTCGCCCCCTACGACCTCGCCGGCTCCCGCGCCCACGCCCGGGCGCTCGCCGGAGCGGGCTACCTCGACGACGCCGAGCTCACCGCGATGCTCGCGGCGCTCGACCGGCTCGAGGCTGCCGTCGCCGACGGGAGCTTCGCCGCCGACGAATCCGACGAGGACGTGCACGGCGCCCTCGAGCGCGGCCTGATGCTCGAAGCCGGTCCCGAGCTCGGCGGCAAGCTCCGCGCGGGGCGCTCGCGCAACGACCAGATCGCCACCTTCGTCCGGATGTACCTCCGCGACCACGCGGCGCTCGTCTCGGAGCTGGTGGTGCAGCTCATCGACGCCCTCGCCGCGCAGGCGTCGGCGCACCCGACGGCGATCATGCCCGGGCGCACCCACCTCCAGCACGCTCAGCCCGTGCTCCTCGCGCACCATCTGCTCGCCCACGGCTGGGCGCTGCTGCGCGATCTGGAGCGCCTGCGGGACTGGGCCGTCCGGGCGGACGTCTCGCCCTACGGCTCGGGCGCCCTCGCCGGCTCGACACTCGGCCTGGACGCCGAGGCGGTCGCCCGCGATCTCGGCTTCGCGTCGAGCGTGCCGAACTCGATCGACGGGACGGCCAGCCGCGACCTCGTCGCCGAGTTCGCCTTCGTCAGCGCCATGATCGGGATCGACGTCTCGCGCATCGCGGAGGAGGTCATCCTCTGGAACACGCGGGAGTTCGCCTTCGTCACGCTCGACGACGGCTACTCGACCGGGTCCTCGATCATGCCGCAGAAGAAGAACCCCGACATCGCCGAGCTCGCCCGGGGGAAGTCCGGCCGGCTGATCGGCAACCTCACCGGGCTGCTCGCGACCCTCAAGGCGCTGCCGCTCGCCTACAACCGCGACCTGCAGGAGGACAAGGAGCCGGTCTTCGACTCGGTGACGACCCTCGAGGTCCTGCTGCCCGCGTTCACCGGCATGATCGCGACCCTCACCTTCCACACCGACCGGATGGCGGAGCTCGCGCCCCAGGGCTTCTCCCTCGCGACCGACGTGGCCGAGTGGCTCGTGAAGAAGCACGTGCCCTTCCGGGACGCCCACGAGATCACCGGCGAGCTGGTCAAGCTGGCGGAGTCGCAGGGGAGGGGGCTCGAGGATCTCGACGACGCCGCGCTCGCCTCGGTGTCGCCGCTGCTCACGCCCGACGTGCGCTCCGTTCTCAGCATCGAGGGATCGGTGGCGAGCCGGGACGGTGTCGGCGGCACGGCTCCCGACCGCGTCTCGGAGCAGCTCGCCCGGCTGACCGAGCGCGTCCGGGTCGTGCGCGGATCCCTCCGGGGGGAGCGCCCGTGACCCTTCGAGGAGCGCCGGGCGACGACGGCCGTCCGCCGCTGCGCCCCTGGCAGCAGCGGACTCTGGTGCTCGTCGCCGCAGTCGTCATCGTCGCGGTGATCGTGATCACCCTCGTGTCGGGCCAGAGCTTCTTCTGAGCGCCGACCTCCCCGATCTCTCGCGCTCGGCCCTCGAGGTGGCACCGGAGCTGCTCGGCCGCGTCCTCCTGCACCGCACGCCGGAGGGCGTGGTCGGCGTCCGGCTGACCGAGGTCGAGGCGTACCTCGGAACCGGTGAGGATCCGGGCTCGCATGCGCACCGCGGACCGACACCCCGGACGGCTCCCATGTTCGGTCCGCCCGGGTCCGTGTACGCGTACTTCACCTACGGGATGCACACCTGCGTGAACATCGTCTGCTCCCCGGCGGGCACGGCGTCGGCGGTGCTGCTGCGCGCCGGCGAGGTCGTATCGGGGGAGGATCTCGCGATGATCCGGCGCGGACCCGTTCGCAGCCGGGATCTGGCCCGCGGACCCGCACGGCTGGCGAAGGCCCTCGGAGTCCGTCTCACCGAGTCGGGCGACCCGCTCGAGGCGGCGTTCGAGCTGCTGCCGGGGAAGAGGCCGTCCTCCGTGGCGGCGGGCCCGCGCACCGGCGTCTCGGGCCCGGGTGGCGGGGACGACTTCCCGTGGCGCTTCAGCATCCCGGGCGACCCCACCGTCTCGCCCTACCGGAGAGCAGTGCCCCGGCGGCGGCCCGGAGCTCAGCCCGCGAGGTAGAGCCGGGCGAGCACGCCGAGAGCCGCCGACCAGGCGAGGCTCGCCAGCGTGCCGATGATGAACCGCTCGCGCGCCTCCGGGGAGGCGAGCTCGCTGAAGCGGCCGACGCCCTTGATCGCCACCACGACCGCGATCCCCTCGGGGAGACCGCTCATCAGTGCGCCGGCCGTCGCGATCCGCTCGAGGACCCCTATCGTCGTCCCGCCGCGGAGCACCTCGATCGGCTGGCCGATCGCCGAGGGCGCGCTCCCGGCGGCGGGGCGGGAGGATCCGGCGACCATGATGCCGCCGTGGCTGCCGCTGCGGGAATCGGCCGTCGCGAGCCGGAGGGTGAGCAGCACGATCGGCCCGCCGCCCGCGACCGCCAGCGCGAAGGCCAGCACCGCCACCAGGACGGAGTGGATCGGGGGCGCGGACGGTCCGGCGACCGCCGTGAGGAGGAAGGCGGCGGCCGCCGCCGCGAGGGGGATCCAGGCGAGCTGCGGACGGCGCAGGCGCACGGCCAGCATCGCACCGGCGAGTCCGGCGAGCAGCACGAGCACCACGCCCGTCCACGAGGCGGACTGCAGCGCGGAGGCGAGGAGCAGGGCGGGGGATCCGGGGGGTGCCGTCATCGGGGTGTCCTCTCGTCGGTGGGGTCGAGCGTACGGTCGACCACCGTCAGCAGGCGCGCGAGCGCATCACGGGCGGGAGCGTCGACTCGAGCACTCGCCGCGCGGACCCGGAGGCTGACCGCCTGCGGGCTGACGGCGAGGCGCTCGGCCGCATCCTTCTGGGAGAGGCCGCTCTCGAGCAGGTCGACGATCTGCCAGCCGGCCTCGGAGCGCGCGTCGCGCAGCAGGAGGAGCGGATCGATCAGCGCCTGGACGTCCGCCGGTGCCGGCGCCGCCGTTCCCGGTGCGTCCGGATCGAGGGAGAAGCGCGTCGGCCGGCCCTTCGCCGCCTCGACCGCCCGGCGCGCCGCGAAGTACGCCTCCCCGGTCGCCGCTCTCGTGGTCGCGGGGAGTGGCCGGTCGACGGGGCCGATCCCGAGGCCGATGCTCCAGTGGCCGGTCCGGTGCAGCTCGAGCACGAGCGCGACGACGGCATCGGCCCGGTCGAGCACGCACTGGAACTCGTCGCCCGCCGTCCGCTCCGGGGGCAGGACGAACGACGCCCGACCGTCGTCGATCAGGCTCGCGATCGCCTGGTCCACGCGGTCGTGGTCGTGCCTGCTGTCGCGCTGATCCGCGGTGATGACGAACATCGGACCTCCTCGATCAAGTATCGGCACTTGATCGCCCGGGATCAAGCCTGTGCGCTTGACTCCCGGAGACCGGCTCCTTCCTGCCGCGGTAGCCTGGTCGGGTGATCGACCAGCACCTCCCCGGGTCCGCGACGAGCCCGCAGCTCGACCCCGCCTTCGACTCCGTGTGGGACGAGCTGGTCTGGCGAGGCTCGGTGCACGTGTCGACCGATGCGGGAGCGTTGCGCGAGCTGCTGTCGGGGGAGCCGATCACCTACTACTGCGGTTTCGACCCGACCGCGCCCAGCCTCCACCTCGGGAACCTGGTGCAGCTGATCGTCATGCGCCGGCTCCAGCTGGCCGGGCATCGGCCGCTCGGGCTCGTCGGCGGCTCGACCGGGCTGATCGGGGATCCGCGTCCAACGGCCGAGCGGACGCTGAACTCGCGCGAGACGGTGACGGCGTGGGTCGAGCGCCTCCAGGCGCAGGTGTCCCGGTTCGTTCCCGCGGGCGGCGACAACGGGCTGCGCCTGGTCAACAACCTCGACTGGACCGCTCCGCTGTCGGCGATCGACTTCCTGCGGGAGATCGGGAAGCACTTCCGTGTGGGGACAATGCTCAAGAAGGACGCGGTCAGCGCCCGTCTCAACTCCGACGCGGGGATCAGCTACACCGAGTTCAGCTACCAGATCCTGCAGGGACTCGACTACCTGGAGCTCTACCGGCAGTACGGGTGCGTCCTGCAGACCGGCGGCAGCGACCAGTGGGGCAACCTGACGAGCGGGACCGACCTGATCCACCGCACGGAGGGCGTGTCGGTCCACGCGATCGGCACACCCCTGGTGATGAACTCCGACGGCACCAAGTTCGGCAAGAGCGAGGGCAACGCCGTCTGGCTCGACTCCGAGCTCACCAGCCCGTACGCGTTCTACCAGTTCTGGGTCAACACGGACGACCGTGACGTCGCCGACCGCCTGCGGATCTTCACCTTCCTGCCGCGCACGGAGATCGAGCGCCTGGAGAAGGCCGCCGCCGACGAGCCGTTCCGCCGGGAGGCGCAGCGCGCGCTCGCCTGGGAGGTCACGTCGCTGGTGCACGGAGCGGAGGCGACGCGCTCGGTGATCGACGCCTCGGCCGCGCTCTTCGGCAAGGGCTCGCTCGAGGGGATCGACCCGGTCATCATCCGCGGCGCACTCGAGGCGGTGCCCTCGATGGAGGCGACCCCGGAGACGCCGGCGCTGCAGGCGTTCGTCGAGACCGGACTCGTCGCCAGCACGGGGGAGGCGCGGCGGGCTCTCGCCCAGGGCGGGCTCTCGGTGAACAACACCGCACTCCCGTCCGAGACCGTCACGCTCGGCGAGCTCCCGTTGATCGATGGGATCGCCGTCCTCCGTCGCGGCAAGAAGAGCTTCGCCGGGGCCTTCGTCCGCTGACCGCGTGCCCGCTCTCCTCGAGCGGACGCGGATGATGACGGCGTCGGCGGTCTCATCAACACGGTGTCCCGTGTCCGGTGCCCGGTGTCCGGTGTCCGGTGTCCGGTAGCCGGTAGCCGGTAGCCGGTAGCCGGTAGCCGGTAGCCGGTAGCCGGTGTCCGGTAGCCGGTGTCGGGTACCGAGTCGGACACTCAGCGACGCACGGCCCCTGAATCACGACACGCCCGGGACGCAGGCGATTTGCCGCTCGGCCGAGGCCCGACGTAATGTAACTCCTCGTCACCCCAAAGGAGCGGCAAGCGGGAGTCAGGCGCAGAGCGTCGAGACCAGCTGGCCCACCTCAAGCGGGGACCATCCCCTCGCTCCCAGGCCTGTTAGAGATTCGTCTCTTGAAGACTGCGGGATCGCGAGCGTAAGATGCAAAGCCTCCACGGGACACGGTCCCGGCTTCGTTGCAAGGCCTCACGGCCGAGCCCGGTGCAGCGGTGCGGTCCTCGATCGTGCAGCGAACACCACGAAGAAGCCGGACTTGACACGGCCTGCGGATGTGCTAAGTTAGTCGAGTTGCCACGGAGGCGATCGGGACTTCGGTTCTGACAAGCCTAACCGGTCTCGGCAAGCAAGACAAATCGAGTGGCTTACGCCCTCGTACAGCAAACTTCGATCACTTTCGTTGTGAAGCACCGTTCTGGTGTGGAGGCGGGATGTGTCCGATTCTTGAGAACTCAACAGCGTGCACTTTGTTCAATGCCAATTTTATACCCCGGCCTTGATCTTCGGATCGGGTTGGGATTCCTTTGGAAATTGATGTCAGCTTCCGGCTTTCGGGTCGGAGAGATG